>PXQZ01000021.1 GCA_003021755.1 Halobacteriales archaeon QH_8_67_36
GCCGGGCTTGAGAAAGAGGTTCGCACGCTGGAACCCCCCGTCCGTGACGCGGCCGCCGACGCGGGCTCGCTCGCGGACGCTCGTCTCGGTGCCGTTGATGATGGCCTTGAACAGGACGGTGCCGAACTTCTCTATCTTCTCGTCGTCGGCCTCGACGGCGGCGACGAGCCGTCTGTCGTTTTTCTTGAAGGCGACGGTCACCGTGGATTTGAAGAAGTCACCCAGGTCCGGGGGGACCTGGCCGATGGCGATGTCGAAGATCGACTCCAGCGGAACCGTCAGCTTGTCGTCCTCGCTTGCGGCCAGTACCAGCCGCTTCTGGGAGAGAACCACGCGTCCCTTGATGGGGTCGCTACGGCTGGCCGCTTCGGAGTTGAACTGGCCGACGAAGTCCGCGATGACAGATTCCGACATTCGCTCGTCGCTTCCTACAGCGGTCCGGATATTGAGCGTTTCGCGCGAATATCATTCGGGAAAACCGGGTCCGCTACCCGTCGAGGTCGCTGGCGATGTCCGACAGCGACGAGTCCGGGGCCGCGGTCGCGGTGTAGACGACGCGCGTTCCGGGCGTCCGGAGGCCGTACTGGTGGCCCTCGGTGACGACGTCGAGATGTGCCGACCCGCCGAGCGAGACGGTGGCGTCGGCCACCCACTCGGCGAGGCGGTTCTCGCCGTCGCGCTCGCGGGCCAGCCGGCGGTTGTCGGCGGCGTGGGTGACGGTGCGGTCGCCGTCGAGGCTGGTCTCGACGCGGGCCTCGTAGTCGTCGCCGTCGAGCGCGAGCGTGACGATGTCGCCGTCGCTCAGACCGACGGCGTCGGGGAGAACGACTCGCGGACGGTCGGTCCGGCCGACGGCTTCGATGGGGACGCGGTGCGTGTCGACTGCGTCGTGGTCACTAGGGACGCGGTCGCTCATGGGTGGCGTCCCGACGTCTCTGGGCGTGTCGACTCCGGGGCAGGTGCGGTCCTGTGACGGCTGCCGACGGTTCCGCTCACTCCTCGTCGCCGAGCAGTTCGTCGACGTCGTCGCTGCCGCGCCCGACGATTTTGGCGTTGATCTGGCGCGTCTCGTCGCTGACCTCGCGGCCGCGGACAGTGATACGCTTTCGCTCGCCGTCGGTGGTCGGCTCGAAGCCGATGCCGCCGTCGGACATGATGGATTTCGTCGCGACGCCGCGGACATCCGGTCGCATCGGTCGGCCGGCCGTGTCGGAGCCGCCGGTGAGTTCGAGCGTGTAGCCGTCGAGCCCGACGGCGCCGCCATCGACCTCGTCGCCGAGCTCGCGGCCGATGAAGCGGTTCGCGTCCTGTCCGTCGACCTCGATCTGATACGTGTGGCCGCTCTCCGGGTCGGAGACGGCAACGGTGAATTCAACCATATGGGCTCGTATTCGGCGCCGCTTAAAAAGCCCGTCGAACCAGCTGCTCGGAGCCGAAGAGCGACCTCATGGATAATGTAATTTGAAATACCAATTGTGTTACCTGCTACAGTATTGCAACTAATTAAAATAATCGTTGATGCAACAATTGAGGGGACCGAAACGGATATTTGCACGTTCTATTACGTATTATGGTGTCATACCTTGTGTGTGGCAGACGGGCGTCGCAGCCTCGCACCCGGTGTGACGGCGCGACCCCGACAGGAGAGAGAATGACACCAGACATTTCGGACGGAGTGGATAACTTCGTCACGGAGATGGACCGTGCGGTAACCGGCGCGACGCTTGGCACACTCGCCCTCTTCGTCGTGCTTTGGCTGACCATGACCGAAACGATGCGGGAGGGGATCATCCCCGGGGTCCGGACGGCGATGCTCGACACTTTGGGTCCGGTGTTCCTGTTGTTGATGATCGGGTTCGTGTTGTTCGCCGTCGTCATTATCATCGGGCCGTGGGGGGGTATCCGACTCGGCGGGCCGGGCGCGAGTCCGACGTACTCCTACCCGGCGTATTTCGCAATGTTCTTTTCGGCGGGTATCGCGGCCGGTATCGTCTTCTGGGCCCCCTCGGAGGTGCTCTTTCATTCCGCGTCACCACCGCCGTTCGTCGCGGCCGAGGCCGGGACGGCAGCGGCGGCCGACGGCGCACTCCGGACAGTGTTTTTCCACTGGGGAATCTCCGCGTGGGCGGCGTACGTCGCTATCGGCATCCCCATCGGCTACTACGCGTACAACCGAGGGGCCCCGCTTCGGGTTTCGACGCTGCTACTCCCGTTCATCGGCAAGGAGAACCTCTCGCACCCGCTGGCGAAGCTGGTCGACGTGCTGGCGGTGTTCGCCACTATCGGCGGCATCGCGACGTCCGTCGGCTTCGTGAGCAACCAGTTCCTCTCGGGGGTCCAGTACCAGTGGGGCGCACAGACGACCGGACTCGACACGTTCCTGCTGGTGGCCGGACTCACGGCGATTTTCACCATCTCGGCGGCGACGGGTGTCAAACACGGTATCAGACGAATCTCCGGCCTCAACGCGACGCTGTTCCTCGTGCTGGCGGTGCTGACGCTCGTACTGGGGCCGACGGCGTACATCCTGACCAACGGGTCGGTGGCGCTCGTGGGCTATCTCGCGGGTTTCATCCAAATGAGCGTCGCCGGGTTCGGGGGCGGAAGTTGGTTCCACTCGTGGACGCTGTTCTACTGGGTCTGGTGGTTCTCGTGGGCCCCGTTCGCCGGCCTCTTCCTTGCAGCCATCTCACGGGGCCGGACGTTGCGGACCGTCGCGGCCACCGGGGTGTTCGCGACTGCGGGGGCGACGCTCGCGTGGTTCGTCATCATCAGTTCGACGGCGTTACAGCTCCAAACGAGCGGGGCAGCCGACATCTTGGCGGTCATCAACGATGTCGGTTACGAGGTTGCCGGGTTCCCGCTGTTTGGCGCACTCCCACTCGGCGAACTGCTCCTGTTCATATTTATGGCGCTGATAGTCACGTGGATCGTCACGTCGGCCGACACCTCGACGCTGACCGTGGCCATCCTGGCGACGAAGCCCAGCACCGCCCCGGGTACCGAGAGTCGCCTGTTCTGGGGACTGCTCCAAGGCGGGGTCGGCTTCGGCATCGTCGTCCTCGGGGCCGGACAGGGACTCCAGTCGGCGGCCGTGATTACCGGCGGTCCCTTCGGGCTCATCGCACTGGTCGGTATCGTCGGCCTCGCCATGGAGTTCTACCGGACTGACACCGAAGGCCGGAGCATCACCGCGGGCGCGTTCGGGGGGAGTGACGACTGATGAACGACCCCCTCACCGCTATCGGGGCGACGACGGCGAGCAAGCAGGTGCTGCTGCTGACCTGTCTGATCGCCGGCGTGGTGCTCCTGCTGGCGTTTCTGATCCCGGCGCTCGGGACGGCGCTGTCCGCCCGGCTCATGGTCCTGATCGTCATCGCGTTCATCGGCTCCGGACTGATCTATCTCTCGTTGCTACCGACAGAGGCCGAACAGGCCGCGTAGCTACGGCTTGAGCAGCGCACCGACCGCGCCCGGTGAAGCGCCGACCGGTTTCGCCGTCACCGACGACTACTCCCCGACGTCGACAACCGTACTCACGCGGGCGTTTTCCTTGAGTTTCAGTCCCACACCGCCGACCGACAGCGGAACGCGCGGCAACGACTCGACCTGAAGCGTCGGGTGTGACGCGCCGCGTTCGAGCAGTTCGGTCCGGGGCTGGAGTGTCACGGTCGCCTCGCCGGTGAGCGATTCGTTGAACCCGAGGAGATACCGGCCCGCGCTAAGCGTCCACCACTCGTAGTCGTCCCCGGGGTGGCGCTTGGCGCTCTCGTGGGCGACCGTTCCCGCCGGTTCGAGTTCGCCGCCGCCGAAGTCGATGCGGCCGGGCGCGATCACCTCGTGCACCTCGGCGACGGTGAGGTCGAACCCCCTCCCCTCGGCCTGGGTCGGCTCGTGGACGATGTCCGTGATGTACTCGCTATAGTCGGGCATGGTCGTGGGTTCCGTCCCTCGGTCCAAAACTGTGGGGGCGGCCAGAGCTGCAGTGTTCAAACAAGCGGATGCGCCGAGGAGACGGCCTCGAACGCCCTCGTCGGTTTCGGTCCCGCGACTCGCCGTGCGCTTCGGCCGCATTGGGCCTGCAGTGTCTGCTCGCGGCTTTGCCCCTTGCACGGGCCGAGGCGGCGAAGTCGCCTCGCGGCTTGCGTCGTCAGGGGTCCCGAACCCGACTCGCCCTTTCAGTCCGCCAGAAGTCGGCTGCCTAATGGGGAGAAACCACGCTGATTGCCCGTGCGTATCTGAACACCGCTACCGCAGGCAGGTGACACGGCCCGTTACAGCGAGAACCGCTCGCCGTCGACGGCGATGTCGTCGGCGAAGGCCCGCTCGGCCGGGACGAAGTGGGCCGTGTGGACGATTCGGTGGTCGTCGGGGGCGATGTCGGCGGCGAAGTCCCGGGCGCCTTCGAGGGTCATGTGTTTGGTGCCGAACGTGCGGGGAACGCCGTTCTCGTCGTGATGAGCACCCCCCTTTGGGTGGTACTCGCAGGCCTCGGCATGGACCAGTCCCTCGACCAGCGCCAGGTCGGCGCCCGACAGCAGTTCGCGGGAACGCTCGGGCACGTCATAGCAGGTGTCGCCCGAAATCGCGACTTTTGTGCCCGTCTCGGGCTCCTCGATACGGAGCCCGTAGCACAGCAGCGGCGGGTGGGTGACGGGGACCAGCGTCACTTCGAAGCCGGCCACCTCGAAGGACTCGCGTGGCGTCCGGGGATGGACCGAGACGGTGTCGAGGTAGTCGTAGCGGCGTCCGATACTTTCGGCGACGCTCTCGCCGGTGACGGGGTCCGTCTCGTCGGCCGCGTACACCGGCAGGTCGTCGAACAGTCGGTAGGCGTTGCCCAGCCCGTCGAGGTGGTCGAAGTGGACGTGCGTGACCAGGGCGGCGTCGGGCAGGGCGACCCCCTCTCGCAGGAACTGCTGACGGAAGTCGGGGCTGACGTCGACGAGCAGCGTTTCGTCGGTTCCGTCGTTCTCGATGCACACCGAGAAGCGGGAGCGCTCGACGCCGTCGCTCGCGTCCACGCCGCGGGCGGCCAGCGCGTCGCGCAGTCGGTCGTCCGGGTCGCGAGCGCGCTCGCAGGTGTCACAGTCACAGCCGACGGTCGGTGTGCCCGTCGTATCGCCGGTGCCCAGCAGCGTGACCTCCATCGGTGGACACTCCCTCGGGAAGACCCCTAAGTCCCGCGTTTTTATGGCGTCATACTGCCGGCTGCCTTTCGTGAAGCTATTCGCTACACCGAGGGCTAATCGTGGTCGTGGC
Organism: Halobacteriales archaeon QH_8_67_36; assembly: GCA_003021755.1. Taxonomy (GTDB): domain Archaea; phylum Halobacteriota; class Halobacteria; order Halobacteriales; family Haloarculaceae; genus Haloarcula. The sequence goes on from PXQZ01000021.1 coordinate 5,263, forward strand.
CGCCGTCGGAAGCCGTGTCCGCGCTGTCGGCGTCGGTGAAATCGCCGCCCGCCACGAGCGCGTCGTGGTCGCCGTCTATCATGTCCATGTTCTTGAGGTTGTCCCGCTCCTCGAAGTCCTTGATAGCGTCCTCCAGGTCGCCCTGCGTGAGCGTGGTCCGTTCCTCGGTGAGCGCCTCCAGCACCGCCTCGCGCAGGACCATCCGGAGGTCGCTCCCGGTCAGCCCCTCGGTCAGTTCCGCGAGCGTGTTCGGGTCGAAGTCCGTGATGTCCATCTGCCGGGTGACGATGCGGAGGATGTCGGCGCGCATCCCGCGGTCGGGCTTGGGGAAGTTGACGATCTCGTCGAAGCGGCGCCACGCCGCGGCGTCTAGCTGGTCCGGGTGGTTCGTCGCGCCGATGAGCAGGACCTCGTCCTGAATCAGCGAGATCTCGTCGATGCTCTTCAGCAGCGTGTTCACCGCGCGCTTGATGGCGGCGTGTTCGTCCGACGAGCGGGTCTTGGCGACGAAGTCGAACTCGTCCATGAACAGAATGCACGGCGAGAGCCGTTTCGCCACCTCGAACACCTTCTCGACGTTTTTGGCCGTCTCGCCGAGATACTGGCTCGTGATCATCGACAGTTTCACCTCGACAAAGGGGAGGTCGAGGTCGTGGGCCAGCGCACGGGCGACGGAGGTCTTCCCGGTGCCGGGTGGGCCGACGAACAGCAGCTTTCCGATTTCGCGCAGGCCGATGCGGGCCAAATAGTCGCGGTGTTCGATGGCCTTGACGATCTTCTGTATCTCGCCCTCTTGATCGGGCGTCAACACGAGGTCGTCGAGCGTCGTCTCGACCTCCGCGGGGGCGCGGACGTCGACGAGGTCGAGCATCTCCTCGTCGTCCTCGTCCTCGCTGTCGAAGGCCTCCTCCAGCATCGCGTCGATGAACGCGCGGTCGGCCCGGGCCGGCCGATTCAGTTCACGCGTGACCTCGTAGTCCACGTCGTACGTATCGCCGTATTCGGCCGCGAGCACCGGGTTCGACTCGATGCTGCGGGCATCGGCCCGCTCCAGGAACCACTCCTCGGCGAGGTCCGTATCGGTAAAGGAGATGCTGCCCGAGAAGTCGTCGCGGTCGGTGAACATCAGCCCGGAGACGGCCGCCCACGGCCGCTCGACGCCGGTGGCCTCACGCGCCGTCGTCGTGGTCGCCGACAGCGGGCGCTCGATGTCGCCGTCGCTCCAGAACACCGTCCGGTAGGCCGGCGGCAGGTCGTCGGGGTCGAGGTCCTGACGCTCGCCGTAGATAGTCGTCGTCAGCAGGAACTCCACGACGTCCAGTTCCGGATTGCTCATTCCCACGCAGGTTACCCCGGGACGGGCATAAGTGACTCGAAGCGTCCCGACCGCCCGGGCGATGTCCCGGCCGTGCTACGTACAGACGCGACACGACGACGAGTGTATGGCTACTGGCTGTTCGTCATCGGCACCGTGCTGGGCGCGCCCGGGCTGGTGCTGTTCGACGCCGCTCCGTCGCGGTCGACGCCCCACGAACCGGGTACGTGCTCGGCGCGGCCGGGTCATTGCGCTCTCGTCGGCCCGACACTGCGGTTACCGCTGTCGCGCACGCGCCGTTCGTCTCGCACGCGCTGTCTGCTCACGATGCTGTGGTTCTCATTCACCTGCCCGGCCGGCTGGTCGGGGCCGGAATAGCCCCGCAGTGACGCCGGACATCGTCGGACTGGTGCTTGCAGCCGTCGGCGCCGCTGTTGACCGGTCCGACTGAGCGGACGCCGGCGAGGTCCCGCGGGCCGGGAATCGCCGAACCGTTTGCTCGCCGTTCGGTAGAAATCACAGTCGCATGCTAGTCGATCGGATACGGCCGACCGAGATGGACGACGTCATCCGGGCGTTCCCGGCCACCCGGACGATGAGGGTGCTTGAACTGCCGACCGGCGATGTCCCGTATCTGCTCCCGATGTCCTTCGGCTTCGACGAGGAGTCGACGCCGTGTTTCACGTTCGGCGGCGGCCCTGACGGCCGCAAGCGCGAACCCGCCGAGGCCACTGACCGGGCCGGCTTTCCGTGCGCCGCCGAGAGCTCGGCTTCGACGGAGGGTGACAACCCCTCCTCCGTGGCCGGGAGTTTGTGAGGGTTTAACACGACCGCGGTCGTTGTCCCGGCCATGCCAACACCGGTTATCGTCGGCGCCGTCCGGACGCCCCAGGGGAAGGAAGACGGGGCGCTCGCGGGCGTCCGCAGCGAGGACCTCTCGATTCCGCTGGTGAACGAACTGCTCGACCGCACGGGGATAGCGCCCGACGACGTGGACGACCTGCTGTGGGGGTGTGCCCAGCAGCGGGGCGAGCAGGGCAACAACCTGGCCCGGGTCGTCTCGCTGCTGTCGGACCTGGGCGAGAGCGTGCCGGGGTCGACCATCAACCGCTGGTGTGCCTCCTCGGCGGAGGCGCTGATGCGGGCCGCCGACGCCGTCGCTGCCGGCCAGCGCGAGGTGCTCCTCGCCGGCGGCGTCGAGTCGATGTCCCGTGTCCCGATGGGCGAGAACACCCACAACGTCCACCCGCGCCTGGCCGACCACTACAACATCGGCGAGCTACAGATGGGGATGACCGCCGAGAAAGTCGCCGAGCGAGAGGGCGTAAGCAGGGAGCGCCAGGACGAGTACGCCCTGCGGAGCCACGAGCGGGCCGCCGACGCGACGGACTCGGGTCGCTTCGACGACGAACTCGTCCCCGTCGAGACCAGCGTTGCGTCGGAGACGCGACGGGCAGACGGCGAAGCCGTCGAGAGACTCGTCACCGAGGACGAAGGCATCCGCCGCGACACCTCCCTGGAGACCCTCGCCGGCCTCCCCACAGCGTTCAAATCCGACGGGACAGTCACCCCCGGAAACGCCTCGCAGGTCTCCGACGGCGCGGCCGCGCTCGCGGTCACCAGCCGCGAGTTCGCCGACGAGAACGGACTCGACGCGCTGGCCGAAATCGGCGCCCACGAGGTCGTCGGCGTCGACCCGACGGTGATGGGTATCGGGCCGGTGCCGGCCGTGCGAGCGCTCGCCGACCGGACCGGACGGGACCCCGCCGACTACGACCTCGTCGAACTCAACGAGGCCTTCGCCGCCCAGACGGTGTACTGCCGGCGCGAACTGGGGTTCGACGACGACCGCTTCAACGTCAACGGCGGCGCCATCGCCATCGGTCACCCGCTCGGGGCCTCCGGCGCCCGGCTCCCGGTGACGCTCGTCCACGAGATGCAAAAGCGGGACGCGGAATCGGGACTCGCGACCGAATGCGTCGGCTTCGGGCAAGGGGCGGCCATCGAGTTCCACCGGGGCTGAGTT
>PXQZ01000022.1:0-3462 GCA_003021755.1 Halobacteriales archaeon QH_8_67_36
GTGACCTGAGTAGTACGGTGGCGCGTCCAGCGGTTGTGCGACACAGCGCGCCACCACAGATCGGTGGCCACTCCCGAGACGACGGCCGCCGACGCGGGTGGCGCCTGCTCGCTACCACTCCGCGTCGACCAGCTCGCGGACCCGGTCGAAGGCAGCCCGCTCGCGCTCGCTCCCGGCCGTCTCGACGACCGACTCGAAGTATCGTAGCCGGTCCAACAGCACGTCGCGGTCGTACGCGGGCACGTCCAGCCGCGAGGCCGCGACGGTCGCCTCGACGACGGCGGCGTGGCCGCGGTTCGTCGTCGGGACAGTCCGCCGCTCGACCCGCGCGTCCACCGGCACGAGCGCCCACGTGACCCACTGCGTGTCGCCGTCCTCGCCCTCGGCCAATCGCTCGACGCTGACCCGGACCCACGCGTCGGCGCTGTCGAGTACCGGCTCCGACTCCTCGCGGACCGACAGCGCCGCCTCCGCGAAGTCGACCGGGTCGCGCGTGAACTGGACGTACCCCTCGCCGCGCTCGTCGAAGTTCCGCCAGGTCCGCGTGCGGCCCCACGTCGTCGCCGTCACTGGTCCGTCGTCCTCGGGTGCGTGCAGCCCCAGCGCGGCGACGTTCCACAGCTCGTTCGGTCCCAGCGTCGTGACGACGGACTCCGTGACGCCGGCCGGATCGACGGGCCACGCCGCTTCCGACTCGTCCGTCACACGACCAGCCCCCGTTCGAGCGCGACGAACAGCGCGCCAGCCACCAGATCGGCTGTCGTCCCCGGATTGATATCGCGGGCGACGAGCTCTTCGGCCAGTTCCGTGGCGTCTTCCTCGCCGTCCAGCACTGCCTGCGCCCGGCGCTGGACCTCCGCGGCCGCGTCGGGGCCGTTTCGCGTCACGACGAACGTGTCACGCTCCTCGGCCAGCAGTTCGACGAACGCCCGCGAGGCGCGGTCCGGCACCGACCCGTCGTCATCCAGTATGGCCTCGGCAGCGGCAAACGTGCGCTGGAACTTCCCCGTCCACTCGGCGGCGATGCCGTCCGCGTCGGCACTCCGGGCCATGATATCGAACAGGGTAAGATCGCGCGCCTCCAACGTCGGAATCGCTTCGCTCCCGCGGTGTACGTCCAATGGCTCCATCCCCTCGGGGGGGTCGCCGACGGCCACGTCGACGTGCTCGAAGGCCCGATAGAAATCGGCGGCGTCGGCGACGGTAGTCCTGCGTGCCACGCGGTCGGCGCCCGAGGGTGTCATGTCGCCGTCGCTCGCCGCGGCCACTAGTGGCGCCAGCAGGAGCAGTGCGCCGAACTGGGTGTTGCCCGCCGACTGGTCAGCCATCCCCGCCACCGACCGCTCGAACGCGTGGCCGACGCGTTCGTCGGCCGCGAGTTCGAGTCCGGGTCGGGCGCCGACGGCCCCGGCCATGAAATGCTCGAAACGGAGGTCGCTGAAGTCCCGCTCGCGGTCGACGTTGCCGGGCTTGGGTGTCCCGGTGACCTCCAGCAGCAGTGCCAGTTCGGCGTTCTGGCCCGGCGTCCGGTCGCTCATCGTATCGCCTCCCGGGCGACCCAGTCGTCGGCCGCCCCGCGGACGGCGGCCAGCACGTCGCGGTCGTCGCTCGCCCGACCGACACTCACGGCGTCGGCCCCGTATGCGAAGTACTCGCGCGCCGTTCCAGCTCCCTGGACGCCGTTGTTCGCGACCACGAACAGGTCCGTCGCGTCGGCGACGTCGCCGACGATGGACTCCGAATCCATCGCGTCGACGTGGATACGAGACGGTCCGGCTCGCGCAGTAGCGTCTCGCCGGCACCGGCAGCGCACATCTCGTCCTGCCGGCAGTGAGCGTTCAGTTCGAGGACGGCATCGTGGGTGTGACACACGTCGGCCGCAGCTTCGATGGGAGCGAGCGCAACGCTTCGGACGTTGAACGCCGCCCGGAGCGGCGTGTCGTCGAGTTCGCCTAGCTGGCTGTCGACGAACGCAATCGGGTCATCGGGCAGGAACTCCGAGCGGTCGCGGTCGGTCATCGCGCGGGCCGCCTCGCGAGTCGGCCCGTCCAGTGCGATACCGCCCAGGAAGGCACAGCCGACGTGATCGGCGACAGCCCGCGCCCAGTCGGCGTCGGCCTCGCCGCTGAGACTCGCCAGTGCGACCCGCGGGCGGAACATCAGGCCACCTCCGCGAGCGCGTCGGCCACGGCGCGAGCTACTCGTTCGGAGTCCGCTTCGGTGTCGAGCGTCGTGTCCGTCCGGACCACCGACCGGTCGAGGTCGGTGCCGTCGTCGCTGTCGAGGACGAACGCGTCGGCGAAGGGGTACGCCGCGGCAACGCCGGCCGTGGACGGCTCCCGACCGACCCCGGCCATCAGGTCGGCTGCGGGCCCGGAGAACACCCGGTCCTCGACGAACGGCGAGACGGCGACCACCGGCGTCGCGGCCAGCGCTTCGGGGATGCCCTCGACGGCAAGCATCGGCCCGACCGACGTAATGGGGTTCGACGGGCCGACGACGACGGGGTCGGCGAGGGCCGACAAGACGGCGTCGGTCGCCGACGCGTCGTCGCCGCCGCGGAACTCGACGTCGTCGACGGTCGGGTCGCCGTTTCGGCCGACCCACCACTCCTGAAAGTGCATCGGCCCCTGGGGGGTGTGAATCATCGTCGCGACGGGATCGTCGCTCATCGGGATGAGCCTTCGGTCGAGGCCGAAGGCGTCGGCCAGCTTCCGCGTCGCCTCGGTTAGCGAGTGGCCAGCGTCCAGCAGCGAGGTGCGAGTCACGTGGACCGCGCGGTCCCGGTCGCCGATGTGCATGAACTCCGCGACACCGGAAAAGCGCCGGTGGCGGGCGATATCTCGGCCGGCAGTTTGGGCGGCCTCGGGGAGATACTGCGGGCCGGTCTGGAGGTCGGCTGCCGCCGCGAGGCGGTGGAGTTCGTCGTGGGTTGCCGCGCTGTCGTCGGCGATGCCCCACCAGGTCTCCCGGTCCAGTTCGCCGCCGTCGAGGAAGAGCACCGTATCCAGGTCGGGACAGACGAGGTGCCCGCCCAGTTCGACGTCGTCGCCGGTGTTGGCGACGACCGTCGTCCGTTCGGGCGGGAACACGTTGTCGGCGCCGGAGAGCAGCTTCGGCGTTCCGGTCCCGCCGGCGAGGAACGTAACCATACGCCGACGTAGGGGAGACGGGCGGTATAAACGTGGCCCTGCACCGCGTCGTTCCTATCAATCGTCCAAGAATCACTGCTGAGAACTGCGCGGGTAGACTCAATACCGTCCGTCGTGAGCGTTGACCTGTTGGGGGTCATCCGCCGTGAACGCACACCGATTCACGCCGGCCGTTCCGGACGAGTCCTACGTCTGCGGGGCCTGTACGCCGGGCTGGCACTCGGCCGCCGGCCGCGACGCCGCCATCGAGGACTGGGTCGAGTTCGTGCGAGCGGCGGGTATCGAGCGGGTCTGCTGTCTGCTGACGGGC
>PXQZ01000022.1:3536-13924 GCA_003021755.1 Halobacteriales archaeon QH_8_67_36
ATCGGCCGGACCGGGCAGGTACTGACCGCGTGGCTCGTCTACGATCGGGACCTCGGTCCGGAGCGGGCCGTCGAGACCGTGCAGGAACACGGCCGCGACCCGATGGACGCCGTCCGGGTGGGTAACGCGACCGAAGACGAACTGTACGAACTGCTGGGAACCGTTGCGCGGCTGTAGTCGTCGCCGGGAGTACTGTTTTGCTTGCCGCCGACCAATGCAATCGTAATGACAACTATCAAGGACAGCGTTCATGACCATATCGCGGTCGAGGGCGTCGCCGCCGACCTGCTGGAGACCCCGCCCGTCCAGCGGCTCCGCCGTATCAAACAGCTCGGAACGGTGACGATGGTCTACCCGTCGGCCAACCACACCCGCTTCGAGCACTCGCTGGGCGTCTACCACCTCGCCGACCGCGCGCTCTCCCACCTCGGTATCGAGGGCCAGCAGGCCGAGCGGGTGCGCGCGGCGGCGCTCCTACACGACGTGGGCCACTCGCCGTACAGCCACAACATCGAGGCGATACTCCACCGCGAGACCGGGAAGTACCACGACGACGTGGACGAACTGCTGGACACCGGCGAGGTGGCCGGGGTACTGACCGACCACGACCTCTCGCCCGCGAGGGTGGCCGGGCTGGTCGGCGGGGAGGGCCAACTCGGGCAACTGGTGTCCGGCGAACTCGACGTCGACCGGATGGATTACCTGGTGCGGGACGCCCACCACACCGGCGTCCCATACGGCACCATCGACCACGAGCGGCTGGTTCGAGGGCTCCGGTTCGTCAACGGTGACCTGGTGCTCGACGAGGGAAACGTCCAGACGGCCGAGTCGCTCCTGCTCGCGCGGGCGCTGATGAACCCGACCGTTTACGCCCACCACGTCGCCCGCATCGCGAAGTCGATGCTGCGTCGCGGGACCGAGCGGCTGCTGCGGGAAACCGACGTGACCGCCGAGGAACTCCGCCGCTGGGACGACTACGACCTGCTGGTGGGGCTGCGCGGGAGCGAGGCGACCCGGGCGTACGCCCGCCGGCTGAGCGAGCGGGATCTGTTCAAGCGAGCGGTGTGGGCCGAACGACAGGCCGTACCGGACGAGCTACTGGCGGCCGACCACGATGACATCCGGGAACTGGAAGCGGCGATAGCCGACACCGCGGACGTCACGCCGGCGGCCGTCGTGCTCGATGTCCCCGCGGCGCCCTCGATGCGTGAGTCCTCCAGCCGCGTGCTCGTCAACGGGGAGGTGCGTCGGCTGGACGAGCAGTCGACGCTGGTCAACGCCATCCGGGCCGCACAGACGGACCAGTGGCGCCTCGGCGTCTACGCGCCGGCGGAAGACAGCGAGCGCGTCGGCGGGGCGGCCATCCGGGAACTGGGGCTCGACCTCGACGGAACGCGGGTCCGCGACGTGCGCCGTGGCATCCACGCCACCCTCGATGAATTTAACTGAGCCACCGGAGAGATACGGACATGATCATCGAGGGGACCGTCCTCCGCGGCCGCGAGTTCGACCCCGTCCAGGGGCGCGTCGTCGTCGAGGACGGCGAGATAGCGGCCGTCGAGGCAGCGAGCGTCGACGGCGACGCCATCGTCTGTCCGGCCTTCGTCAACGCCCACACCCACATCGGCGACTCCATCGCGAAGGAGGCCGGCGATGGGGTCACGCTCGAAGAACTGGTCACCCCGCCCGACGGGCTGAAACACCGCCTCCTCCGTCAGGCCGACCGCGGGGAACTCGTGGCGGCGATGGCACGGTCGCTCTCGTACATGGAAAACGCCGGCATCGGAGCGTTCGTCGAGTTCCGCGAGGGCGGCGTCGACGGGGTAGCGGCCATCAAGTCGGCGCTGGCCGGATCGAATCTGAACGGTGTCGTCCTGGGCCGGGAGACCGTCGAGGCGATAGAAGCGTCCGACGGCTTCGGAGCCAGCGGCGCCAACGACGCGGCCTTCGGCACCGAGCGCCGAGCGACCCGCGAGGCCGGGAAGCTCTTTGGCATCCACGCGGGCGAGGTCGACAGCTCCGACATCAACCCCGCGCTGGACCTCGATCCGGACTTCCTGGTCCACATGGTCCACGCCGAGGCGCTCCACATGGAGCGGGTCGCCGACAGCGAGATGCCCGTCGTCGTCTGCCCGCGCTCGAACTGTACGACTGGGGTGGGCCACCCGCCGGTCGAGGCGCTGGCCGAGCGGACGACGGTCGCGTTGGGTACCGATAACGTCTTTCTCAACAGCCCGTCGATGTTCCGCGAGATGGCGCTGACCTCACAGCTCTACGACCTCTCGGCCCGCGACATCCTGCGTATGGCGACGGTCAACGGTGCCGAGATCGCCGGCCTCGACTGCGGCCTCGTCGAAGCGGGCCGGCCGGCCGACCTCTGTGTGCTGGACGGCAACTCCGACAACCTGAGCGGCGTCCGCGACCCGGTCCGGGCGGTGGTCCGCCGGGCCGAGACTGCCGACGTCGAGCGGGTCATCCTATCGGGATAGGTCCGCCAGCGGTGTGGTACCACATACCAACAACTATGCTGTCGGCCGGACAACAGGAGCGTATGTACGACCGGATACTGGTGCCGACGGACGGCTCGCCCAGCATGCAGGCAGTAGTGGACCACGCACTGGAACTCGCGGCCGTCCACGACGCGACGATTCACGGGCTCTACGTGGTCGACACGGGGAGCTTCGCGACCCTCCCCGTCGAGACGACGTGGGACGGCATGACAAAGCTGCTCAAGGAGGAGGGGGACCTGGCTGTCTCGGAGTTCGAGGAGATGGCCGGTGACGAACCCGTGGAGACAGCCATCAGGGACGGCAATCCCAGCAGCGAAATCGTCGATTACACACGCGAACACGACTGTGACGCCGTGGTCATGGGTACCCACGGCCGGGCCGGCATCGACCGGTTGCTGCTCGGCAGCGTCGCCGAACGGGTCGTTCGGGACGCGCCGGTTCCGGTGGTGACTGTCCCGATCAGTAAGACGGATGCGGCAGTCGAAACGCCCCTCTCATAGCGGTCGGAGATGGTCGCAGTCGCCGGCCGCGACGGTGACGCGCTCCCCGCCGGTGTCGACCACCAGTGACCCCGGATACTCGATGTCGACGGCCTCGCCGGTTATCTCGCCGTCCGACGTGTCGATGTGGACCTCCCGTCCCAGCGTCGAGGCGTACGCCCGCCACGCGTCGAGGATGGCATCGGGGTCGGTGCCGACGGTGTCGAACGTCTCCAGGACGCGCTGGGTGAACCGCCGTCGGTCGACCGGTTCCCCCCGGACCGCCGAGAGGCTGGTCGCGTCGGCCTCGCTCGGCAGCGCGTCGGGATCGACGTTGGCGTTGATGCCGATGCCGACGACCACCCAGGAGGCGCGGTCGGCCTCTCCCTCCATCTCCGTGAGGATGCCGACCAGTTTCCGTTCCTCGCCGTTGACCTCGACGAGCACGTCGTTGGGCCACTTGATGACGGCCTCGACGCCGGCCTCACGGGCCGCCCGCGTGACGGCGACGGCGGCCGCCAGCGTGAACACCGGCGTCTCCGCCATCGGCACGTCGGGGCGAAAGAGGACGGACAGCCAGATGCCGCCGCTGGGCGAGTGCCAGGTCCGGTCGAGGCGGCCGCGGCCCCCGGTCTGCTTGTCGGCCAGCACGACGACGTCCGTCGCGCCCTCGTCGGCGAGTTTCCGGGCGCGGACGTTCGTGCTCGGGATGGCGTCGTGGTACTCTATCTCGAAGGGCGCGTCGAGTTCGTACGACACGGCCGGCCCGCCGAACTCGGGGATGCCGGCGAGCGCGTACCCCTCGTCCCCGCTTGCGACGGCGAAGCCCGCCTCCCGGAGCGCCTCGACGTGCTTCCAGACCGCCGCGCGGGAGAAAAAAAGCGACCGTCGCGTGGATCGATCGACTATTAACAATTAAAAATCGTCCGGTAAACCGCTATATAGAGCGTAGCTGGACTTTCGTTGGCTCGAACTGAACGGGTATCTATTATAATTGCGTTATATAATGTAAGACCGGCGGCAGAGGGCGGCTTTTATAATTCATAAGAACAGATAGGATCGCAATGTCAAGAAAGCTCAACCGGGTTTCTGATGCCGTTGTCGTCGTATTCATAACGAATCTACTTCTTAACTTTTATATATTTGATTGGATAAATGTCATACCGTTCGAACTTGTAACTCCTTTTTCATTAGTCACCAGTATAATAATTGGATACGTTTCAGTTTACGTGTTTGATATTAGACATATGCTAGCTGATAGGATTTCGGCTGTCGATTCAGAGCCATAACGCACTAACTTATCATCAAGCAACTATAATGACGTATCATCTAAATATAGAAGGTGTCTATATTGATCGTTGGTCCTCTTAGCCCTCGAATTCGGATAACTGGTTCCATGCGGAGCTGAATAAACCGGAGTACCGGCGACGGGAAAGTTCACGGCGTCACTCGGAGCCGATGACAAAGAGCAGGTCGCCCATGTCGACGGAGTCGCCCTCGCCGATGGCGATGTCGTTGACGACGCCGCCGCGCTCGGCGACGATGTCGTTTTCCATCTTCATCGCTTCGAGCACACAGAGCACGTCGCCGGCCTCTATCTCGTCGCCCTCGCCGACGTCGACGCTCAGGATGGTCCCCTGCATCTCCGCGGTGACCTCCTGACCCTCGGCGCTGGAGCCGCCGCCACCGCCGCCGGAGTCGCCCCCGCCCGGTCGCTCGGGCCGGCTCCCGCCGCCGGAGGTGTCGACGTCGCCGACCTCGATGGGCGGGGCGCCGCGTTCCTCCAGGTCCACGTCGAATCGCTTCCCGTTGACCTCGACGGTGAACTCCCGTTCGATGACCTCCCCGTCCTCGTCGCCCTCGCTGGGCTCGGTTTCGGTACCCCACTTCTCCTGGGCGGCCTCGATGCGGGACTTCTCCAGTGTCTCGTCGAGATACTTCGTCGTGTGCGTGGAGTTGACGAACGCCTCGTCCGTGAGCATCAGCCGGTGAAAGGGGATGATCGTCGGGAACCCCTGAACGTCGAACCCGGCCAGTGCGCGCTTCCCGCGGGCGATGGCCTCGTCGCGGTTCGCACCGTAGACGACGAGCTTGGCTATCATCGAGTCGTAGTCGGTGACCAGTTCGTCGCCCTGGCGTAGGGCGTCGTCCATCCGAACGCCGATGCCGCCCGGTGGGTCGTACACCTCCAGCTTACCCTGGTTCGCCGGTGCGAACTCCTTTGCGGCGTTCTCGGCGTTGATGCGAAACTCCATCGCGTGACCCTCTATCTCCACGTCGTCCTGTGTGAAACTCAGGTTCTCGCCCTGTGCGACCCGAATCTGCCACTTGACGATGTCGATGCCCGTGATCTCCTCGGTGACGCAGTGCTCGACCTGGATGCGGGTGTTCACTTCGAGAAAGTAGAAGTTCGTGTCGGGCCCCAACACCTCGTCGGGGCCGCGCTCGGGGTCCTCCTCGACGAGGAATTCCACGGTACCGGCGTTGTAGTAGTCGGCCGCTCGCACGCCCCTGCGGGCGGCCGCTCCGATTTTCTCTCTGAGTTCATCCGAGAGGGCGGCCGAGGGGCCTTCCTCGATGACCTTCTGGTGACGACGCTGGAGCGAGCAGTCACGCTCGCCCAGATGCCGGACGTTGCCGTCGTGATCGGCGATAATCTGGACCTCGATGTGGCGGGGGTTTGCCAGGTAGCGTTCGAGATACACCGAGTCGTTCGAGAAGTACGCCTCCCCCTCGCGCTTGGCCGACTCCAGTTGCTCCTCGGCCTCGTCGGCGCTGTGGACGATTTTCATCCCGCGGCCGCCGCCGCCGCCCTCGGCCTTGATCGCGACGGGGTAGTCGTTCGACTCCCCGAACTCTTTGACCCGCTCGGGGTCGTCCACGGGGTCGGTCCCGGGGACGATGGGGACGTCGGCCTCCTGCATGATGTTGCGGGCCTTGGTCTTCTCGCCGAGTTTCTCCATGGCGTCGCCGGCGGGGCCGATCCATTTGACGCCGTCGGCGGCCTCGACTTTCCGGGCGAAATCGGCGTTCTCCGCGAGGAAGCCGTAGCCGGGGTGGATGGCGTCGGCCTCGGCCTGCTGGGCGGTCTCGATTATCCCCTCCTGGTCCAGGTAGGAGTCGGCGGCGCGGGCTGGTCCCACATTGTACGCCTCGTCGGCGTAGCGCACGTGGCCGGAGTGTTTATCCGCCTCAGAATAGACCGCAACCGTCCCGATGCCCAGCTCGTCGCAGGCGCGCATGACGCGTACCGCGATCTCCCCGCGGTTGGCAACGAGCACCTTATCAAACATACACGCTCATACCGAGACTCCCATCATAAAACTAGGCGGAACCACAGACGGCGCGACATACGAGGGCGCCGACCGACGTGACCGGCTGTCCCTACAGCGGAATATTGCCGTGCTTCCGGTCGGGCCCGTCTTTGCGCTTACCACGCAGGAGTTCGAGATCGGTGACGAGTCGCGGCCGGGTCTCGGCGGGTTCGAGCACGTCGTCGACGAACCCCCGCTCGGCGGCGGTGTAGGGGTTGGCGAAGGCGTCGCGGTACTCGTCGATGAGCTGCTGGCGCCGGGCTCCGACGTCCTCGGCGTCTTCCAGTTCGTCACTGTGGAGGACGTTCACCGCGCCCTGGGGCCCCATGACAGCGATTTCGGCCATCGGCCAGGCGTAGTTCATGTCGGCGCCGATGTGTTTCGAGGCCATTACGTCGTAGGCACCGCCGTAGGCCTTGCGGGTGATGACCGTCAACAGCGGCACTGTCGCCTCGCTGTAGGCGTACAGCAGTTTCGCGCCGTGGGTAATGATACCGTTTCGCTCCTGGTCCTTGCCCGGCATGAACCCCGGCACGTCGACGAAGGTGATGATGGGAATATTGAACGCGTCACAGAAGCGGACGAACCGGGCGCCTTTCTTCGAGGCGTCGATGTCGAGCGTCCCGGCGTTGACCCGCGGCTGGTTGCCGACGACGCCGACGCTGTGCCCGTCCAGCCGGGCGAACCCGGTGACGATGTTGCGGGCAAAGCCTTCGGCGACCTCGAAAAAGGAGTCCTCGTCCAGTACGCTCCCGATGACCTCGGTCATGTCGTACGGTTTCTGCGGGGCGTCGGGGACGGTGTCAACCAGGCTCTCGTCGCGGCGCTCGGGGTCGTCCCACGGCTCGACGCGGGGCGGGCCGGCGACGTTGTTGGGCGGGAGATAGGAGAGCAGGTAGCGGATGTCGTCCAGCGCGTCCTTTTCTTCGGCCGTCGTGAAGTGGGCGACGCCGGACTCGGTGGCGTGGGTCTTCGCGCCGCCGAGTTCGTCGAAGCCGACCTCCTCGCCGGTGACCGTCTCGATGACGTCCGGCCCGGTGATGAACATGTGGCTGGTCCCCTCGACCATGTAGACGAAGTCGGTGATTGCGGGCGAGTACACCGCACCGCCGGCACACGGCCCCATGATGGCCGAAATCTGCGGGACGACGCCGCTGGCCTGCTGATTGCGGTGGAAGATGTCGGCGTAGCCCGCCAGCGAGTCGATGCCCTCCTGGATGCGTGCGCCGGCGGAGTCGTTCAGCCCGATGATGGGGGAGCCGTTCTCGATGGCCTTGTCCATCACCTTACACACCTTCCGGGCGAACGCCTCGCCGAGTGACCCACCCAGGACGGTGAAGTCGTGGGCGAAGACGTAGACGCGCTCGCCATGGACCGTCCCGTAGCCGACGACCACGCCGTCGCCCGGGATTTGCCGGTCCGCCATGTCGAAGTTCGTCGAGCGGTGTTCCCGCAGCGCGTCTATCTCGACGAACGTGTCGTCGTCGAGGAAGTAGTCGATGCGCTCGCGCGCGGTGAGTTTTCCCTTCTCGTGCTGGGCCTCGATGCGCTCCTCGCCGCCGCCGCGCTCCGTGGCCGCTTTGCGCTCGCGGAGGTCCTCGATACGGTCCTCGTGGCTCATTCGGCATCACCGGTTCGGGACCAGAGCATATCAGTGCGTAGCGGGGACCCGGCAAAAGCGTTGCCCGGCGCCGGCCCCTCGACCGGTCCTCCGGCGACGGCCGGCTGCCGGTAAGGGGTTCCAGCCCGCCGAGCGGTGGGTCTCACCCGCGCGATCGTGCAAACCGCCGACGTTTTGAGTGCCCTGCTCCTCACACCGTCCGTGAAGAACATCACGGCAACGCTGCACAACCCCTTTGGCTTCGAGCCGCCGTGTGAACCGTTCGTCCCGGGGTACGGTGACGCCAACGCGGACTTCCACGTCATCGGTGACAACCCCCGCGTCCACGGCGGGAGCGAGTCGGGCATCCCGTTTACCGGGACCCCCGGCGCCGAGCGGTTCCAGCGGGCCCTCGTCGCGAGCGGCCTGCTCTCCGAAGCCGGCACGCCGCCGACCGTCGAGGGGACCTATCTCTCCTACCTGTTCATGTGCGGGGACCGCGACCCGACGGACGACGACTACGCCGACCACGAGCCGCTGCTGGACACGGAAATCCGTGCCATCACCTCCCACGTCCTCCTGCCGGTCGGCGAGCGCGCGACGAGACACGTCTTCGCGAACATGACCGCCGAGCGCGCCGACGAGGTCGACATGGAACGGCTCCACGCCACGGAGGTCCGAGGCAGTGGCTGGCTGGTCTATCCCATCAAAGAGCCTGCCGACTGGACGGCCGAGGACGAGGACGCCCTCGTCGCGGCCCTGACGGCGCTGCTCCGGACCGACTACCGTCAGGAGGCCGAACTCGGGCGATTCCTTCCGGACGACGACGTCTGGCGAGTCCGCTGAGTAGGCACCGATCTCTGCCGGGTCCGCTGATTACCCCGTGAGGGTTTCGGCCGTCAGCGGCTCGGAGTTCGCGCGGTAGTGTTCGTAGCGTCTCTCCGCCCACTCCCTGACCACGGGGTCGGTCGTGTCGACGGCGGCCTGGACCACGCCGCGGTCGTCCCGCACGAGGAGGTTGACCACGTCGTCGGCGACGGTGACGGCCACGGGGATGTCGTCGTCGGCCACCCGGACACCGGCCGACGGGGCAGCGACCACGCGTCGGAGCCGCTCCCGGAGCGTGTCGGCGGCGGTCAGCGAGTCGACGGCCCCGCGGGTGAGCACCGCCTCGAACGCCTGGTCCCCGAGCCGGTCGGCGACGACCGAGAGGCTCCGGTCGTTGAGTGCGTGGGAGAAGGCCGTCAGCGACTCGGCGTCCCGCATGAGCGCGAGCAGCCGCTGGAGCGGGGCGTTCGGTCGCGTCTCGGTCGGCATGACTATCGTCGCGTCGGCCAGGTGTCGCAGGTCGAAATCCATCGCCTCGGTCGGGAGGTAGGCGACCACGTCGCGAAGCTTCCGCTCGACGGCCATCACGTCCAGCAGGTCGCGAAACCCCTCGGCGACGAGCCGCCCGGTCGCCGTCGCGGCGTAGCTCCCGTCCGTTCGGACGACCCAGTTGCGTTCCTCGAAATCACTCAGAATCCGCCCGAGCGTGGCCTGTGAGGCCCCCGTCAGCTCGCCCAGCTCCGACCGGGTTCGGGGAGCCTCGGCGAGGGATTCGAGCACCGTCACCCGGTTGGGCGAGAGCGCGAGGAACTCGATTTCCGCCAGCGTCTCCTCCATACTGGTCGGTGGCCCGCCCGACACAAGGCGCTTTCGTGTCATGAAATCTTTTCACGGTGTGCAATCACGGCAGGGGCCGTCGGTTCTAGAGTGACGTGTAAGAATTTCTGAACGGACCTATACCGCTGCACGGCATATGAGTAGGTACGATGGAACGGTCGCCTTCACTCGGTCTCCCGGTGCGGTGTTCCTCTCCTTCCACGTGGTTCAGGGAGGTAGTATAGTATTGGTGTCACGAAAGACCGTCCTGCTTGGCGCAGTCGTGAGCGTCCTCTTCGGCGGGACGTTCGTGGCAACGAAAGCAGGGCTGGCTCACTTCCCCCCGCTGCTGTTCGTCGCCCTCCGCTACGACGTGGCCGCAGTCGTCCTCTGGGTCTACGTCCTGTTGACTCGCACGGGCGCTGACCTGGTCCCGCGGACCCGCGGCGACCTCGCGGGCGTCCTTGCGACCGGACTGATGGCGCTCGGGCTGACGAACGCGCTGCTGTTCGCGGGTCAGGCCGACGCGACGAGCGCCGTCGGCGCCATCCTCTTCAGCCTCAACCCCATCCTGACGCCCGTCTTCGCCGCCTTCCTGCTGGTCGACGAGCGCCTCTCAGTGCGGGGCAGTGCCGGCCTCGCCGTCGGCCTGCTGGGCGTCACACTGGTGGTCACCCCCGACCCCGCGACGTTCACCAATGGCGACATCGGCAAACTCCTGCTGTTCGGCGGCGCGGTCACCGGCGCGCTGGGGAGCGTCCTTATCCGACGGAGCGACGGCGACCTCGACAGCACCGTCCGGACAGCCTGGGGGCTCCCGGTCGGTGCGGCACTCTGTCAC
>PXQZ01000023.1 GCA_003021755.1 Halobacteriales archaeon QH_8_67_36
ACTCTACTACTACTTCGATACGAAAGACGGGATGATCGCGGCCTTCCTCGACCGTGCCGCCGACTACCTCAGCGAGGACCTGCTGCGGGTCGAGGCCGAGGACCCGGAAGCGGCGCTGCGGGACGCCTGTGAGTTCCTCTTTCGCACCCCCGAACACGAGTACGCCGGCATCGCCGTCGCTATCATGGAACTGCTCTCTCACGCCCCCCACAACGAGACGCTCCGGGCTCCGCTGCTGGAACTGGAGACCGCGTGTCTCGACGCGCTGACCGACATCGTCGGCGCCGGCGTCGAGCAGGGCGTGTTCAGGGACGTCGACCCGCGCGCGACCGCCGCCTTCCTGCTGGCCGCGGCCGATGGGTCGACGGGCATCGCCGTCGCGCTGGAGATGGACGTCGTCGATGACCTCCGCCGGGGCTGGATGGCGTACGTCGACAGCCTGTTGATCGACTGATAGTGATTACTGTAGATTATGGACGGTAGCGCCTGCGGGGTCGGCGTATACCGGTAAATCGCTATACGAATCACTATGAGACCGGCCGCGCGAGCGGGCCGGCGGCGCGCCCGCATGGAAAGCGATTTAGCCGGCCGGGGGCCAGGCACACCCAATGAGCCTGTCCGACAGCGACCACGAGCTGGTGGTCGAAGAGATCGGTCGGGAGCCGACGCGAGCGGAGGCCGCGCTCTTCGAGAACCTCTGGAGCGAGCACTGTGCATACCGCTCCTCGCGTCCGCTCCTGACCGCCTTCGACAGCGAGGGCGACCAGGTCGTCATCGGCCCCGGTGACGACGCCGCCGTCGTCTCCCTGCCGACGTACGACGGCGAGGAGACGTACATCACGATGGGCGTCGAGTCCCACAACCACCCCTCCTACGTCGACCCGTTCGACGGCGCCGCTACCGGCGTCGGCGGCATCGTCCGTGACACCCTCTCGATGGGCGCCTCCCCCATCGCGCTCGCGGACTGTCTGTACTTCGGCGAGTTCGAGCGCGAGCACTCCCAGTACCTCTTCGAGGGCGTCGTCGAGGGGATCTCCCACTACGGCAACTGCATCGGCGTCCCGACCGTGGCGGGGTCGACCGCCTTCCACGAGGACTACGAGGGGAACCCGCTCGTGAACGTCTCCTGTATCGGCCTGTTGGACCCGGAGCGGACCATCACCGCCGAGGCCCAGGAGCCGGGTAACAAGCTCGTCCTCGTCGGCAACGCCACGGGCCGGGACGGCCTCGGCGGGGCCTCCTTCGCCAGCGAGGACCTCGCGGAGGACGCCGAGACCGAGGACCGCCCCGCAGTCCAGGTCGGTGACCCATACACGGAGAAGCTACTCATCGAGTGCAACGAGGCGCTGCTGGACGAGGCGCTGATAGAGTCCGCACGCGACCTCGGCGCCGCGGGGCTGGGCGGGGCCTCGTCGGAGCTGGTCGCCAAGGGCGGCCTCGGCGCGCGCATCGAACTGGATCGGGTCCACGAGCGCGAGCCCGACATGAACGCGATGGAGTATCTGCTGGCCGAGAGCCAGGAGCGGCTGGTGTACGAGGTCACACCCGAGAACGTCGACCGCGTCGCCGAACTCGCCGACCGTTTCGACCTCGGCTGTTCGGTCATCGGCGAACTCACCGAGGCCGGGACGAACTACGTCTGCACGTTCGAGGGTGAGACGGTCGTCGACGTGGACGCCCACTTCCTCGGCGAGGGCGCCCCGACGAACGACCTGCCCGGCGAGGCGCCGCCCGTTCAGGAGCGGGACCTGCCGACAGTGGACCTCGGGGCGGCGTTCGACCGCATCGTCGCCAGCCCGAACACCGCCTCCAAGCGGTGGGTGTACCGCCAGTACGACCACGAGGTACAGGTCCGGACGAGCGTGCTGCCGGGCGACGACGCTGCCGTGCTGGCCGTCCGGGAGTCCGGGACGGGCCTCGCGTTTTCCGCCGGCGCGGACCCCAACTGGACCGACGCGGCGCCATACGACGGGGCCCGCGCCGTCGCACTGGAGAACGCCACGAACGTCGCCGCGAAGGGCGCGGTCCCCCACGCCGCCGTCGACTGTCTGAACGGCGGCAACCCCGAGAAGCCCGGCGTCTACGGCGGTTTCGAGGGCATCGTCGACGGACTCGCGGACATGTGCAGCGAACTCGACGTGCCGGTCGTCGGCGGCAACGTCTCGCTGTACAACGACTCGGCGACCGGCCCCATCCCGCCGACGCCGACGCTCGCGCTCGTGGGTGTGAAAGAGGGGTACGACGCCCCGCCGATGGCCCTCTCCGGTGAGGGCACCCTCGTCGTCGTCGGCGACAGTTCGCTCGGAGGCGAGACGGACCCGCGACTCGGCGGCTCCGAGTACACTCGCCTCTTCGGCGGTACCGACGCCTTCCCCGAACTGCCGGCCGACCCGGCGGGCCTCATCGGGACCATCGCCGAGGTGGCCGACGAGGACCACGTACTGGCCTCCCACGACGTGAGCCACGGTGGCCTCGCGGTCGCGCTGGCGGAGATGGTCCACGAGGACGCCGGCGCCAGCGTCGACCTGCCGACGGTCGACCGCGGGACCCACAAGCGACTCCTGTTCAACGAACAGCCCGGCCGGGTCGTCTTCGAGACGACCGACCCCGCCGCGGTCGGTGAGGCCTTCGACGGCGTCGCGCCGGTGACGGAACTGGGCGAAGCCGACGGCTCGAACCACCTCGAAATCACGGGCAACGACGACCGTCTGCACTACGACGCGACGGAGATAGCCGAGCTTCGGAACACTATCGAAGACGAACTGGGTTGAACCTCCGAAACCGTCTACACCAGCGCCAGCGCGACGCCGAACGTGAGTCCCAGTCCGACGAGCGCGACGACGGCACCCCGGCCGACCTGGCCCATCGTGAACTCGCTCTGGGGCGCTGTCGACCGCAGTGGCGGCGCTCTCGCGGGCAGTTCGACGCCTTCGGGATCGTAGTCGGGGCGGTCCTCGTCGTGGTGGTCGTCTGCCATACGAAGGGACACTGTCAGGAGCCACCTGTAGCTGTCGAATTCCGGCTACTCCCCGACCAACGGGCACGCCCATCGAAACTATTAGGACACTGGGTTGATATTTCAGGGTATGTTACGTGATTCGGGGCGGGCCGCGTCGTCAGTCATCGGCGTACTGTTGCTGGTGGGGGTCGTCGTCGTGGTCGGCGGCGTGGTTGCCGTCGGTGCGCTGACCTTTCTCGACGGGACCGGTGCGCCGGAAGCCACGGCGTCGTTCGACTACGAGCAGACGGCGGCCGGACTGCGGATGACGCCACAGGCTATCAGCACGACCGTAACCGTTCGGCTCAACGGACAAGAGGTAGCGACGTTCGACCCGGAGAGCGCCGGTCAATCCGCACTGCTGCCGACGGCGCCCGGCGACCGGATTACGGTCGTCTCTACCGACGAGGAGCGGTCGGTGCTGGTCGACCGCACCGTCGACGACCGCTCGGAGGTGGGCGATTTCATCGCCTACTACACGTTCGACGGTGAGGACGGCGACACGACGCTCGAAGACCAGTCCGGTAACGGGAACGACGGGACGCTCACGGGGGAGTCAGGCGACTGGACCGGTAGCTCCTACGAGTTCGACGGGGACGACTACTTCACCGTCTCCGACATCGGGGTCTCCGGGACGGAGGTCGACGAGTTCACCGTCGCCGTCGCCTACAAGCAGACCGACCCGGGCGGTGGTGACGACGTGAGCCAGCTCGTCGAGCATCAGTACGAGGGGGTCAGTAACGAGTGGTTCCTGGAGAACCGATACGGCAGTGACAGCTACAGAACCGAGTTCGCAGTGGAGTTCCCCGACAATCAGGTCGCGTCCGGCTACGATTACGACCTCGGCGAGCGACACGTCGCAGTCGGTACGTACGACGGCAGCGACTACTCGCTGTACGTCGACGGTTCGCGTGTCGGCGGTGGAAGCCACGACGACACCGTCGACACCGAAGAGATGCGGATCGGTCGGGACTTCGAGTCCGATATCCAGTACTTCAACGGGGAGATATACGAGGTCCGTCTCTACTACACGGCCTTCGGCGAGGCGGAAGTCGAGCGCATCACGAACGCCATGGAGTAGTTACCCGAGTCGAAACGATGAAACGGTCCTGTGGCGAACCTACGGACACTGAATGACTCTGACCAAACGCGTCATTCCGTGTATCGACGTCGACGTCGACGAGAACGGGGACGCGGCCGTCTACACCGGCGTGAACTTCGAGGACCTGGAGTACACCGGCGACCCGGTCGAGATGGCCAAAGCGTACAACAGGTCCGGCGCCGACGAGTTCGTCTTCCTCGACATCACCGCCTCCGCCGAGGGTCGCGAGACGATGCTCGATACGGTGTCGGCGGTGGCCGACGAGGTGTTCATCCCCCTGACCGTCGGCGGCGGCATCCGCACCCGCGAGGACATCAAGGAGACGCTGCGGGCCGGCGCGGACAAGGTTTCCATCAACTCCGGCGCCATCGCGAACCCGGACCTCATCGAGGACGGCGCCGCGGCCTTCGGCAGCCAGTGTATCGTCATCTCGCTGGACGCACAGCGGCGTTTCGACGGCCAGGGCGAGCAGTACGTCGAGGTCGACGGCGAGTCCTGCTGGTTCGAGTGTACGGTCAAGGGCGGCCGCGAGGGGACCGGGCTCGATGCGGTCGAGTGGGCGACGGAGGCCGAGCGGCGTGGGGCCGGCGAGATCTTCGTCAACTCCATCGACGCCGACGGTACCAAGGACGGCTACGACATCCCGCTGCTGACGGCGGTTTGTGACGCGGTGTCGACGCCGGTCATCGCCTCGTCGGGCTGTGGCGGCCCCGAAGACATGGAAGAGGTGTTCGTCGACGCCGGTGCCGATGCCGGACTCGCGGCCTCCATCTTCCACTTCGGCGAGTACTCCATCGCGGAGACCAAACAGTACCTCGACGAGCGGGGGATTCCGGTCCGTCTGTGACTACCCGGCGAACGTCGACGGTGATCGTGTAGCCGTGACACTGGAACGTGACCTCGGCCGGCGAGCGACCCGGCCAAGTGGTGCCGGCCAGCAGCGTCCAGTTCGTCCGGGTCGACGCCCGCCCGGTGGGCCACCGCCTCAACCACGGTCTCGCTGGCCGGTTATCGCTTCCCCAGTGACGTAGCTCCCACCCGCTGTATGCAGGACCGCTCATGCGAGAAACGCACGGGAACGTCTCCGCACGCACCGGTCACAGCTCCGACGCAGGCGGTTCGTGACCCGGCGGCGGCTGCCCATGCCGCGACTCATTTGTAGCTCGACCGTCTAGCCCGGGTGATGGAATGGCGGTGTGAGTGGTGCGAGAAACCACACGAGGAGAACGACCCGCCCTGTGACAACTGCGGGCACGGTAGCTTCGAGAAGGCGGTTCGGCAGGTCAACCACGACGTGGTCCCCGGCGGCACCGTCTGGATATGCCAGGACTGCGGGCGGTCCCACCAGCGCAACTCACCCCCCTGTAAGCGGTGTGGCGGGGCGGACCTCCGGATACGCGAGGGGGCGCCGGAGACGGACCCGCTGGACGATATCGGCACCCGCTGGCTGGACGTGCTCGAACCGAAGTACGTCGCCGGCTACGCCGTCGTCGCGGTGCTGCTCGGGGTCCTCCTGTTGTCGGCGGTGGGTGTCATCTCGCTACCGACGCTGGGCGGGCCGGAGGGCCCGCCGCCAGTGCCCGAGGCGCCGGGCAGCGCCGACGGCGTCGGTGACCTCTCGCTCGCCGGGGTCGAAGACGCCTACGTCGCCGAACTGAACGAGCGACGGGCGGCCGAGGACGCCGGGCAGCTCACCCGGAACGCCACCGGCGACGAGGCCGCGAGCTACTACAACAAGGCGACCGTCGCCGCGGCCGCCGGCGACGGCGAGCGCCCCGACCGGGAGGCAATCACCCGGTTCCCCCTCGCCTGTGACACGCCGGTCCTCGTCAGCTACCGCGTGGCACCCGAACGGACCGGCCAGCCGGTGAGCGAGTTCGACAACGAGAGCCGGCTGGCGACGGCGCTGGTCGACAGCTATGTCGAGCGGGGAAACGCCTTCCGCGACGGTGACACCGTCGGCGTCGACATCCACGTCGCGCCGGACGATACCGTCTTCGTCACCTACGTCGTCTGCTGAGACGGATGCTGCCGCCCCGGGGTCGGCACACTCCGGAGAGAGAACCCGGCCGAGAACCTACGCCGCCGTCTCGAACGCTTCGGTGAGGGTATCGGCCTTCTCGATGACGCGGTCGGTACCCGCTTCGAGGGCGTCGAGAGCGTTGACGGCTTCCTCGGTCTTGATGGTCAGGACGGGGTCGGTCTGTCCACCGGACTGTTCGGGGTTGACGTCGTATGTCGCCGCGGTGACGCCGTCCGTCTCCAGTAGCGCTCCCTTGATCACGTTCATGAACGTGTGGTCCTCGCCCGCAATCTCGATAGCAAGCTCCGTGTCCGACTTGTCGATGACGCGCAGGTCCATACCGAGACGTTCCGACGCTGACGCCCATCAACGTGTCGCTTCATCGGCCG
>PXQZ01000024.1 GCA_003021755.1 Halobacteriales archaeon QH_8_67_36
GACCGCCTCCGCGAGGACGGTCGGCAGTAGCTCAGCCCGGCGGGACGGGTGTCTCGTCGACGAACATCACGTTCCCGGCGATGAAAACGCTCGTCCGGTCGATACCGTCGGCCGGAGTCGAGTTCGACGCGGATGAATCGGTCGTCCGACGGCCAAGAGAGGTCGGCCACGACGGCGCCCCCGTCGCCTCGGATTGCCTGAGCTATCCACGGATAGCAGCGGACATGGAATTCGATTATACGGCTGATTTCCGCGCCCGAGTCTGGCGTCAGTCCAGCACGCGCTCGATCCACAGCCGTGGCGTCGCTATCTCGTCGTCGGTCGGCAGCGTCTCGGGGGAGTCCCAGACCCGGCCCGCGGCCGCGACGCCGCGGGCGTCCACAACTCCGTCGAAGAACGCCTTCCCTCGCTCGTACTGCTGGCGCTTCATCCCGAGCCCGAGGAACCGCCGGACGAGCTTTGCGACCGGCCCCCGGCCCTGTCGGCGCTCGTCGACCTTCCGGCGGAGGTCGTCGTACTCGTCGTCGAAGGCGCGGTCCATCAGGAGTTCGGCGTACCCCTCGACGGCGGTCATGGTGGTGTCGAGTTCGCCCAGCGAGGAGCGGTCGAGTTCGCCGCTGGAGAGCTTCTCGATGGTCCCCTCCATCGTCTCCTCCATGTAGTCGGAGAGCCACGGCGCGGCCCCGAACTCCGCGGCGTGGGTCACCTCGTGGAACGCTATCCAGCGGCGAAAGCGCCCGCCGTCGACGCCCAGTTGCCCGGCGACGCGTTGGATGTTCGGCCGGACGAAATACAGCGCGTGGTCGTCGTTGTCGGCCAGCAGGAGGGGGTCGTACTGGCCCAGCACGTTGTTGCCCAGAAAGGAGAGCGCGAAGGCCATCGAGCCGGTGTTGACGGCCCGGGCGACCCCCGGGATGTACTCGGCCTGCTGTTCGATGGGCGCCATCACCCGCTCGAAGGTGGCGACGTTGGCGTCTATCCAGTGGTGGCGGTTCTGGATCTCGACGGTGTCGGGGAGGTCGAAATCGAGTTCGCTGACCGCCCGGACCCGGTCGCGCGCGTCCCGGACGTCCGTCGTGTACCCCTCCGTCTCCGCAGCCGAGAGCGTGAGGTCGCCGGTGTCCGTCGACTCCTTGGCGGCCTCGGCGACCGCCTGCCAGTCTATCGGCCCGTCGCCCGTCGCACCGGCGACGGCGCGGACGCTGTGATACAGTCCCATACCGGCCCAACGGTTCGGGGCGTGATATGCCTTCTCCCGGCGCTCACTCGACGCCCTCGATGGGGGACGGCTCGGCGCTCCCGCCCCGCTTTTTCATCACCACTGCCGCGCCGACGAGGGCGACCAGCGCGAGTACCGCGACCAGGCCGAGCGGCGCGCCGCCGGAGTCGCTCTCGTCGCTCGCCCTGTCCTCGCCGAGGAGGCCGCCGTTCGGGGCGTTGGCCGTGAACTCTGCGCTATCGAGATGCAGTTCGAAGAGCGTGATGTCTACCATACTGACACGTCACGCGCTCGACTCTTAGTGGTTGCGCTACCCCGGATATTCATGACCGGCGACGGCAAAGGTGGGGTATGGACGACCGACGACGGCAGTTCCTGGAGGAGTTGCTCTCGACGCCCGGCCCGTCGGGCTACGAGGCGAACAGCCAGCGGGTGTGGGTCGACTACGTGAGCGAGTTCGCCGACGAGGTCCACACCGACGACTACGGCAACGCCGTCGCGACACTCTCCGGCGGCGACACCGAGGTCGCGCTGGCGGGCCACGGCGACGAAATCGGCTTCATCGTGCGTGACCTGACCGACGACGGCCACGTGCGGATGGGTCGCATCGGCGGCTCCGACAAGACCGTCTCGCGCGGGCAACACGTCACGGTTCACACCGCCGACGGCCCCGTCGATGGGGTGGTCGGCCAGACGGCCATCCACCTGCGGGAGGGAGACGACGGCGTCCCCGACGTGGCCGAACAGCACGTCGACGTGGGCGCGACCGACGGCGACGAACTCGCCGAACTGGTCGACCGGGGCGACCCAATCACGTTCCAGCAGACCGTCACGGACCTCGAAAACGGGCGCCTCTCCGCCCGCGGGATGGACAACCGCATCGGCATCTGGGCGGCCGCCGAGGGGCTGCGACGGGCGGGGGAAAACGACGCCGAGGCGACCGTTCACGCCGTCTCCACGGTCCAGGAGGAGGTCGGCCTCCAGGGCGCGAAGATGGTCGGTTTCGACCTCGACCCGGACGTGGCCATCGCCGCCGACGTAACCCACGCCACGGACTCGCCGGACTCGCCGGGCAAGCGCTCGACGGGCGTCGAACTGGGGAAGGGGCCGGTCGTCTCCCGCGGGAGCACGAACCATCCCGTCGTCGTCGAGGCGCTGCGAGCGACGGGCGAGGACGCCGACATCGATCTACAGCTACAGGCGACCGGTATCCGGACCGGCACCGATGCCGACGCGTTCTACACCTCGCGGGGCGGCATTCCGTCGGTGAACGTCGGCCTCCCGAACCGGTACATGCACACGCCGGTCGAGGTCATCGACGAGGATGACCTCGACGCCGTGGCTGACTTACTGGCCGGCTTCGCCGTGCGCGCGCCGGACCACGCGCCGTTCGCCGTCGAGGTGTAGCCCCGCTCCATCCGGCGGCAAGGTTCACCTACCGCCGATAGCCGCGGTATAACCAACCGATTGGGGTCCGACATGTCGGGTATGCACGCCCCGAACTGTCGGTTGATTGTGCCCACTGACGCGTCGCGACGGGGCCCCCGCTGAGCGATGGAGTTGCCCGACTCCAGAAGCCGCCTGGCGTGGTGGGTGGTCGCCCTCGTGTTCGGCGCCGTCACCGCGTGGGTGCTGCTGACGTACATCGGGACGTTCGTACTCGGTCTGTTCCTGTACTACGTGGCGCGGCCGGCCTACCGGCGGTTCCGGTCGCAGTTCCGGCCGAGCATCGCGGCGGCGACGGCCCTACTGGCACTCGCCGTCCCGGTCGTCCTACTGATGGGGTACACGCTCGCCATCGCGGCCCAGGAGCTGACGCGACTGCAGCGGACCGTCGACCTGGGGCCGCTGGCTGACCAGGTCGAGCCGTACGTGAACGTCTCGGAGGTCGTCAAGAACCCGGCGACGCTGTTACAGAACCCCGATGTGGTCGACGCCGGCCAACTGATCGCGGAGGGGGCGCTGGGGTACGTCCCCATCGTCGGCACCGCGCTCATCAACCTCTTCCTCGCGCTGGCCGTGGCGTTCTACCTGCTCCGTGACGGCGCCCGCCTCGGTCGCTGGGTGGAGGAGACGTTCCACGACCAGCAGGAGTTTCTGCCCGTCTATCTGCGGGAGGTCGATAAGGACCTCGGCAGCGTCTACTTCGGGAACATCCTCAACGCCATCGCCATCGCCGTCGTCGCTGCGTTCGTCTACACGGCGTTGAACCTCTTTGCGCCCGCCGGGGGGATACCGTACCCCGCGTTGGTGGCGGTGCTGGCCGGCGCCGCGAGCCTGATTCCCGTCGTCGGGATGAAACTCGTCTACGTCCCGCTGGCTGTCGGCCTGTTCGCCCGGGCCGCCCTCGGCGGCGACCCGCTGTGGTTCCCGGCCGTCTTCGTCGCTGCCACCGTCGTCTTCGTGGATTTCATCCCGGACCTCGTTCTCCGACCGTACGTCTCCGGGCGAAACCTCCACGTGGGGCTGGTGATGATAGCATACGTCATCGGCCCGCTGCTCTTTGGCTGGTACGGGCTCTTTCTGGGGCCGCTGTTGCTCGTCGTCGTCTATCACTTCGCCCGACTCATCCTCCCGGTGCTCATCGCGGGCGGTGACGTCGACTCGATGCCGCGCTCGGTCGACACCGGCAGCACGGAGGAGAGTCCCGAGGGCAGCGACGCCGACGACGCCGTCGACGGCGACTTGGCGTAGCCGTCGAACGTTCAACGGCTGACCGATCGGCGGCCGCCAAGCGGTACGTTTAAGCGCCCGTCACGATGCCAACCGAACATGAGTGGACGACCGCTGGACGTCCTGGAAGCGTCACTCGGCGAGCCCGTCACCGTACAGCTGAAGGGCGGAGAGATGTTCGAGGGCAAGCTGACCGGGTACGACCAGCACATGAATCTCGTAATCGAAGACGAAGACACAACGATTATACGCGGCGACAACGTCGTATCAATCATTCCATGACTGGTGCAGGAACCCCGAGCCAGGGTAAGAAAAACACCACGACACACACGAAATGTCGCCGGTGTGGGAACAAATCGTACCATACGAAAAAGAAGGTCTGTTCGTCGTGTGGCTTCGGCGAATCGGCGAAACGACGTGACTACGAGTGGCAGTCGAAAGCCGGCGAATAACTCACCACTATGCACGAGAAGTGCGGCGTCGTTGGCATCGCACTCGAAGGCCGTGACGCCGCCCGCCCCCTTTACTACTCCCTGTATGCTCTCCAGCACCGCGGACAGGAGTCCGCCGGTATCGTCACCCACGATGGCTTCCAGCAGCACAGCCACGTCGAGATGGGCCTGGTCGGCGACGCCTTCGACCCCGGCGACCTCGAATCGCTGAACGGGCCGAACGGCATCGGCCACGTCCGCTACCCCACCGCGGGCAGCGTCAACGCCTGCTGTGCCCAGCCGTTCTCGGTCTCGTTCAAGTCCGGCTCGCTGGGCCTGTCCCACAACGGGAACCTCGTCAACGCCGACGAAATCGGCGACGAACTGGCCGAACTGGGTCACGCGTTCACGAGCGACGGCGACACCGAGGTCATCGCTCACGACCTCGCCCGCAACCTGCTGGAGGAGGACCTCGTTCGCGCCGTCAAGCGCACGATGGAACGCATCCACGGCTCGTACTCGCTGACCATCATGCACGACGAAACCGTGATGGGGGTCCGCGACCCGCAGGGCAACCGCCCGCTGGTCATTGGCGAACTGGAAGACGGCTACGTACTCACCTCCGAATCGGCCGCCATCGACACGCTCGACGGGGAACTGATCCGGGACGTCCGTCCCGGTGAACTCGTCGTCCTCCACGACGACGGCACCGGCTACGACACCTACCAGCTCATCGAACAGGAGAATACGGCCCACTGCTTTTTCGAACACGTCTACTTCGCCCGGCCCGACTCCACCATCGACGAGAACCTCGTCTACGAGGTCCGCCGGGAACTGGGCCGCAAGCTCTGGGAGGAGTCGGGCGTCGAGTCCGACGTGGTCCTCCCGGTGCCCGACTCCGGGCGCGCCTTCGCCTCGGGCTACGCCGAGGCCGCACAGGACGACGGGTCGGACATCGAGTTCGCCGAAGGCCTGATGAAAAACCGGTACGTCGGCCGTACCTTCATCATGCCGACACAGGACGAGCGCGAACGCGCCGTCCGGTTGAAGCTCAACCCGATACGATCGACCATCGAGGGGAAGTCGGTCACCATCATCGACGACTCCATCGTCCGAGGGACCACCTCGAACCAGCTCGTCCAGCTGCTGAAAGACGCTGGCGCGGAGGAAGTGAACGTCCGTATCGGCGCCCCGCCCATCATCGCGCCCTGTTACATGGGTATCGACATGGCCTCGCGCGACGAACTCATCGCGGGCGACCAGTCCGTCGAGGAAATACGGGAGGAAATCGGCGCCGGCTCGCTCTCCTATCTCTCCATCGACGCCATCGCGGCGACGCTGGAAACCAGCCGCGCCGACCTCTGTCTGGGCTGTGTCACCGGCGAATACCCCTACGACATCGAGGGCGAGGAGACCGACCGCGACGTCGAGCGCCCCCGGATTAGCGGGCAGCCCAGGCCGGCCGACGACTAGCGAGGTCGCACAGAGCGGGCGCCTCCTAACGTGGCTCGATGACTATCGACCGGGCCATCGTCCTCGTGACGGCCGTCCCCGCGCTCGCCGTACCGCGGTTCCCGTCCCCGCCGGTCGCGAGAACTGCGCTCACCAGATCAGATACAACATCGCGTAGACGACGATGCCGAGGGAAAACGAGATCAGCCACAGCGTCGCGGCCACGCTGCCCGCCCGCGGATGGTTCGTTCGGGACAGCTCCGACACCGGGTGACTCGCCGCCAGCAACAGCGTGTAGTACACCGCCGGAACGGCCAGGATGGCGAGCAGAACGTGGATAGCCAACAGCGGGAGGTAGACGTACGTCTCGACGACGGCCGGCCCGGGGAACGCCGTCGGTCCGACCAGCGTGACCCGATAGAGGTACAACACGAGGAAGGCGACGAACAGTCCGAACGTCGTCAGCATCAACCGTCGATGGCGCTCGACCTCCCCTCGGCGTATCGCCCGAACCCCTCCGACGATGGTTCCGATGGCGGCGGCGCTGAGAACGGCGTTGACCGTCGGGATGGCGTCGATGACCGAGTCCGGTGCGCGGGGAATCAGGGTGGCGGGAATCGCTCCGCCAACCGCGCCGAAGACCAGCGCCAGCGAGACGACCGTCAACACGCCAGTGAGCGCGGGGA
>PXQZ01000025.1 GCA_003021755.1 Halobacteriales archaeon QH_8_67_36
TCGTAGCGGCCGAGGATGTCGGAATAGTCGAGACACTCGATAGCGACGCCACGGAACCGGTCCCGAATTTCGACGATGCGCTCGGGCATCTGCTGCCAGATTCGTGATTTCTGTGGCCCGCGTCGGGGCGGGTCCGTGGCGAATCCTGCCCGCTGTCCGTAGCGGCCGCTGCTTCAACCCCACAAGGGTTCGTCTGAAACACGGCGCGGGGTCCTTGTCGTTGGGGGACCACTTCGCTTCAACCCCACAAGGGTTCGTCTGAAACAATATCGGCCCACCAGCGGAGCGCCTGCCGAATCGTCGCTTCAACCCCACAAGGGTTCGTCTGAAACCGTGAAAGAGGTATCTGGTGGGTGTGAGCGTGGTGCTTCAACCCCACAAGGGTTCGTCTGAAACCATGGCCGATATGCGGGCCATGGAGTCGCTACTGGCCGGTAGCACATCAAGATTGTCGTCGACCCGCAATACCCCCTGAACCCCCTGGGGGTCGATGGTAGCGACAGCCCTCCGGGTGTTCCAGCCCCGACCACAATGGCTTTACTCGACGCCGCGAACGCACCAGTCATGCGACTGGGCGCCGATGAGGCCGGCAAAGGACCGGTTTTGGGGTCGATGTTCGCCGCCGCGGTGCGAGTCGACCCCGCCGCGCTCCCTGACGGCGTGGGCGACTCGAAGGGCATCGCGCCGGCCGAGCGCGGGCGACTTGACGAGCGGATTCGGTCGATCGCCGAGGCTGTCGCCGTTGCGGAGGTACCCGTCGCCCGCATCGACGACCCCGAGGCGGACATGAACACGCTGACCGTCGCCGCCCAGGCCGAGGCGCTCTCCGGGGTGGCAACCGACGGCCTAACCGGGACGGTCGATGCCGGCGACACCGACGCCGAGCGGTTCGGCCGCCGAGTGGCCGACCGCGTCGACGCCGCCATCGACCTCGCGGCAGAACACGGTGCCGACGAGACCGACCCGCTGGTCGGGGCGGCCTCCATCGTCGCGAAGGTGGCCCGCGACAGCCACGTCGCGGCGCTCGCCGACAGCCACGGCGACGTGGGGTCGGGCTACCCCAGCGACCCGACGACCCGGGCGTTTCTGGCGGGTTACGTCGAGGAGCACGGGGAGCTACCGGACTGCGCCCGCACGTCGTGGTCGACCTGCGACGACGTGCTGGCCGCCGCCCGGCAGTCGGCGCTGGGTGAGTTTTGAGCGGATCGACAGGGAGAGCTTCCACCTCGAAATAGGCCGTTGACAAATCCGAGCGGGTGGGACTGAAAGGGGCGGCCCGCTCGGCGAAGGCCGGCGACGCAAGGACCGCAGGAGCGACCGAAGGGAGTGACGAGGACCGCAGCGAGTCGCCCGAGTCGAGCGGGTCGGGGCTTTCTGACTATCAGTGGTCAGTTGGGTAGCTGAAAAAAGGAGTGAAAAACAGCGTTTACTCGTCCAGCACGAGGGTCCGGAGGATATCACCGTAGGCGGGCCGGGTGACCAGCACGCCGATGAGGACCCCGACGATGGTGATGATGGCGAACCCGGAGAGGTCACCCAGCGGGAAGCCCACGAGCGGGACCATCGCGACGATGGTCGTCGCCGCGGCCGCGCCGATGACCCAGAACGCCTTGCGGAAGCGGCTCTGGAACACGCGGGCCGTCCCGATCTCGCCCTGCTGGAGGATCTCGTCACCGATGATGACGAGGTCGTCAACCCCCGTCCCGATGACGGCGATGAAGCCGGCCAGATGCGAGAGGTTCAGCGGGTACTGCGCCAGCGCGACGAAGCCAAGCAGTATGTACACCTCCGAGAGCGCGGTGACTATCATCGGCAGGGCGACCTCGCGTCGGCGGTAGCGGCCGTACACGACGAGACTGACCGCGAACACCGCGAGCAGGCCCGTAATCAGCGAGTTCGTCCGGAACTGATCGGCCAGCGCCGGTGACAGCGTGTTCTGGTTGCCGTTCGCGAAGTCGAGGTCGGCCGGCAGCCGGCCGGCCTGCAGCGAGAGCTGGAGGGTGCGCGCCTCTTCCATCGACGTGGTTGTCATGACGAACTGCGGGTCGTTGGCGAAGCTCCCGTCGGCGAAGGACTCTCCGAGGTCGGGTCGGACGCCGCCGACGAAGACGGGTTCGCCGTTGAGCGTCGTGACCAGACAGGTCGAGTTGATACTCTCGACCGAGTCGTGGTCGCCCGCCTCGGCGCCACAGGACGCTCCACCCCCGAAGCCGGCCGCAGCCATGTCGTCCTGGAACCGCTCTGCGGCGCTTTGCTCGATGGTCACGGGCACTTGCGGGCCGCCGCTGTCCGGGTCCTGTGCGTTGCCGATGGAGGCGAACTCGTCCTGGCCGAGCACCTGCTCGTGGGTCCAGTTGCCCGTCGAATCGTTCCGGTAGACGGCGTAGACACGGACGACGCCCCGCTCGTTCAGAAGGTCGATGAGCTCTTCGGCGCCACGGCCGGGGGCGGTGATGCTGACGAAGTTCTGGCCGCCGGGCGAGTTGACTTCCCGGACCCGGCCGCCGCTGAGTGCCGACTCGGTAATCTTGTCCCGGATGACGGTGACCATCCGCTGGCGGGTCGCGTCCGTGACGCCGTCGCGGATGGTCGCGGGCTGGTACCCCTCCTCCTGGAGCGCGGTCCGGAGTTCCGCTCGGGTGACGTTCCCGTCGAACACCTCGACGGTGCCGTTCTGGTTCGCCTCCCGGGCGGCGCGGACTTCGACGTCGATGGGGTCGATGCCGAGGCGGTCGGCGATGGCCTGCTGGGTGGCGGCCTCGTCGTTCACCGAAACGTTGACCCCCTCGGCGGTCAGCCCGACGGCGGGCGCCTGGATGCGGGCGCCGCCGGAGAGGTCGATGCCGTACTGGAGGTTCGTGAGCTGGTCACCGCCGACGCCCTCCTCGGCCGTCGTCCCCGGCGGCACACCGGGGACGAACAGGGCGACAGTGCTGGCGAGCAACAGGACGACGAGGACGACGACGCGCCAGTTGTCCCTGAGTTCGCTCATCGGTTGATCCCCTCGTACTTGTACCAGCGAAGCAGTGTGACGTTGAGCATGTAGGTGTTCATCAGGTCGGCCGCCAGGCCAAGCACCAGCACGATACCGATGGAGGCCATCAGCTCGATGCCAAACAGCGTCGCCGCGATGGCCATCACGGTCATCGCGGCGATGGAGGTGACCGTCATCGTCACACCGGTGCGCATCGCCCGGTAGGTGGACTCGTAGAACCCGCCCGAGCGCCGGAGGACGTGGTTGTTCAACAGGATGTCGGAGTCCACCGAATAGCCGATGAGCATCAGCAGCGCCGCGACGGTCCCCAGCGAGAGCTCGATGCCGACGAGGTTCATGATGGCGACGGGAACGACGATGTCCGAAAAGGCCGAGACGACGATGGCGATACTCGGGACGAAGCTTCGAAAGAGGGCAAAGGCGAGCAGGCTCATCCCGAGGAAGGCGACGCCGACGCCGATGACGGCGAGGCGCTGGTTCTCGGCGCCGAAGACGGGCGATGTCGTCCCGCTCTGGAGGACGGTGATGCCGTCGGCCTGTTCGGCCTGCGTCGTTAGCTCCGATATCTCTGCGGAGTCGTCGAACGTGATGATGTACTGGTCCTGTCCGGAGACCCGCTGCACCGAGACGACGGAGTCACCGAAGACGTCGGTGGCTTGCTGTTCCGAAATCGGCTCGGACGACTGCACTGTGAGCTCTGATCCCCCCGTGAAGTCGTTCCCCAGCGCGACCGGCGAGCCGGTCATCGCGAACGTGACCGCGAGCATCCCCAGGGCGACCGCCAGCACCACGAGCGGTACCGCGATGAGCTGGCGGTTGGAGTACTGCGTGTAGTCGACTTCCGGGACCTCGAACGCGACCATGGCCGTGGGTGTGGCACGCCCCCGAATAAGCCTTCTTACTCCGTGCGGACGGGAGCGGGAACCAACCGGCCAATCGTACTGTCGGCCGTAAGTACGTGGAGATACCCGGGGTGCCGATTGGGTTCGTGGCGTTACGGCCGACAGTATCAGTCGGGCAGATACCGAACGCTCACGACCCCGCTCGCCGTGCGAATCTCGACGCGGTCGACGCCCAAACGGCCCGCTCGGGCGATCGTCTCCTCGTCGGCCGCGACCGCCTCGGCCGTCGCCGCCGCCTCCCCGTCGGGCACTGTCAGGACGTGTAGCTCGCCGATACCGGCCCGTTCCCGCGTCGTCAGCTCGCCGACCGGCTGGGCGGCGGCGATGTCCGTGGCCTGCTGGGTCGGTTCGAGGTCGACCACCTCGACCGGTATCTCGTGTTCGGCGGCGAGGTCGGCCACCGCGTAGGTCACCTCCATCGGCGGCTCCGCTTCGAGCGTGGCCTCGATGACCGAACCGACTTCGAAACCGGGGTTCGCTGACAGCGTCAGCACCTGCGAGTCGACCACGTCGCGCAGCGTCACGGAATCCGCGTCGGCGTGCGTGACGAGAAAGAGCCCCTCTTTCCGGGTCATTGAACGGCAGTACGTCGGGACCGTTTTTCCGGGTTTCGACTGGTTACGAACGTCGCGCAAGCCTATCGAGTGCCCGTACAACATGAGAGCCACGCTTTCACTCACACCCGACGCTGTTTGCCCGGCCGGTCACGGGTGGGAGTGCTGGCAGTACGTTTTCAGGAGCCGGCACGCGGTAATACGCTACTTCAGCGTTCGATGTACCAGGTACATCAGTCCGACAGCCAGCAGTGGTGGAGCCAGCCCGGCGAGCTGTGGGAGCCCGTACAGTGCCGTCACGGCCCCGCTCGTCGTCGATTCCTGGAGCGAGGGGGGCACGGAAATCACCAGCCCGACGTACAGCGAGGTGATAAAGACGAGCGCCGAGAGGGCCAGCCCGCGGTCGTAGGCCACGGAGGAGGCGGTGTGGCGGTGGCGCCGTGCGACCAGCAACACGGGGGCAAGCAGCGGCGCGACGACCAGCAGACCGACGAAGAGGAAAAACGTACGCGAGAACGTGAAGGTGCCCCCACGGGCGCCCGTGCTCCCCGCGAGGACGCCGATGAGCCCGAAGGTGAAGATGAGCGAGATAGCGACCGTCAGCAGGGTGGCCACCACGACGTAGGCTTTGAAGAGCATGGACTCGCTGGTGCGCAGGGCATAGGGGAAGGCACCGGGGAGCCCGTCGTAGCTCGTCTCGGTCTCGACCTGACCGTCTTTGAGGGTACGCGTATGCATCTGGACATCGGTGCGGCGCTCGGTGACGGAGCGGACCCCGGCGTCGACGAGGACGACCTCGATGAACTCGACGAACGGGTGGCCACGGCCCACGAGACGATTGCTGCGGGCCGGGCAACCGACGAGTTCGGCTATGCCGCGCTCAACCTGCCCGACGAGACCGACCCGTCGGTCATCCGCGAGGCCGTCGAGCCGGTCACCGACGCCGAGTACGTCCTGACGGTGGGTATCGGCGGCTCCGCGCTCGGGGCCAAGACCGTCACCGCGGCGCTGGCGGACGAACCGGACCGCCACGTCGTCCTCGACAACGTCGACCCGGAACACGTCGAACGCACCCTGTCGGGGCTCCCGCTCGAAGACACCGTCATCAACGTCGTCTCGAAGTCCGGCACGACGGCCGAGACGCTGGCGAACTTCCTCGTCGTCCGGGAGGCCTACGAGGAGCGGGGCGTCGACTGGACGGAACTGACCGTCGTCACGACCGGCGAGTCCGGTCCGCTGGCCGAACTGGTCGAGGAACACGACCTGCCGCGGCTGTCGGTCCCCGACGGCGTCCCCGGTCGTTTTGCCGCCCTCTCCTCGGTCGGGCTGGTCCCGGCGGCCGTCCTCGGCATCGACATCGAGGGGCTGCTCGACGGCGCCAGCGCGGCCGCCGACGGGCTCGGCCCGTCGCTCTCGGACTCGCCGGGTTACGCCTACGGCGCCGTCTGCTACGCGCTGGAGGAAGCGGGCGCCGTGGTCAACGCCGTCGTGCCCTACGCCGAGCGTCTGGAGTACTTCGCCGAGTGGTTCGCACAGCTGTGGGCCGAAAGTCTCGGCAAGGAGGGGCGGGGCCAGACCCCCGCCAGGGCGCTCGGTGCGACCGACCAGCACTCCCAACTGCAGCTCTACCGGGCCGGGCCGCGCGACAAGATGGTCACCGTGGTCCGGCCGCAGGAACGGACGGAGGTGCCGATTCCCGAGTCCGAGCACGACTCGCTGTCCTATTTCGCCGGCGCGGACCTCGGACAGCTACTGGACGCCGAGTACGACGCTACCGTCGCCAGCCTCGCCGAGGCCGGCCGTCCCGCGGTCGAGATAGAGCTCGACCGGCTGGACGCCGAAGGGGTGGGCGAACTGCTGTACGCGATGGAGGCCGCCACCGTCCTCGCGGGCGAGCTATCGGACGTCGAGACGTTCACCCAGCCTGCCGTCGAGTGGGGCAAGCGCGCCGCCCGCGGGCTGCTGTCGGGCGAGGAGACCGAGGAGACCCGGACCGTCGCGGAGCGACCCAGCTACCGAATCGACTGAGCGGACCGGACGAGCAGTGTAGCTATCGCCGCCGATCGGTGGGGTCTTCAATCCAGCTCGCGTACCGCCACCGACTGCGATGGCACTCTCCCCGCCGTACGTCTCCGTCGCCGACGGTCGCACGATAACGGCGAGCGTCGTCCGGGCACTGGCCGTCGTCGCCGGCGCCTTCCTCTTTGCGGGCGTGTTCGCCTCGCTGGGCGCGGCGCTGCTGGGCGTCGAGGTGCCGGTCGAGGCGGGTTCGACCTCCGCCGTGCTGTACGCGGCGGTCAACGCTATCTCCTTCGTCGGGTTCATCCTCGCGGGCGTCGCGTATCTCCGGGTCAGAGACGACCGATCGCTGGTCTATCTGCACCGGCCCCGCCCGTCGGACCTCGGCTGGGCGCTGGTCGGGCTGGTCGGTATCCTGCTGGGCTCGCTGGTGATGGGCGGCGTCGTCCAGCTCCTCTCCGGTCTCGCCGAGACGCTGTTCGGCGTGACCGTCGAGAGCGGCCAGAACAGCATCATCACGCAGGGCCGGGAGAACCCCGTCCTCTTCCTGTACATGGTGCCGGTCGCGCTCTTTTTCGTCGGACCGGCAGAGGAACTCGTCTTTCGCGGCGTCGTCCAGGGACTCTTCCGGCGGGCGTTCGGCGTGGTTCCGGGGGGGGTGTTCGCGAGCCTGCTTTTTGGTTTTGGCCACTATCTCGCCATCAGTTCCGGCAGCGCCTGGACGTACATCCTCACCGCCAGCGCGCTCGGGCTGGTGCTGGGCGCGGTGTACGAGTACACCGAGAGCCTCGTCGTCCCCGCCCTGGCCCACGGGTGCTGGAACGCGGGGCTGTTCGTAGTGAACTACTACGTCGCGACCACGGCCGCCACGATGCCGGGTTAGGGCGGACAGCGCGGTGCACCGCCGTGTGACGGCTGTCTGACGGGTGTTTAAGCTATCACCAACTGAACCATGTGCCATGCCAACCCGGTTTACGGTCGTGTGCGACGACGACCAGGCCCGGGCTATCGAAGTGCTGGCCCGACGCTACGGTATCACCGAGGAGGAAGTGGTCAAACAGCTCATCGAGGTCGGACTCGAAGACGTCGAAGAACGGACGGTCTAAGCGGGGTTCTTCCGCGAGAGATCGCTGCCACACACCGGACAGCGGTCGTGGTTCTCGTCAAACTCGCGGCCACAGCCGGCACACTGGAAGCGCCAGTCGCGCCGTTCGCTGATACCCTCCCGGGCGATGACTTCGACGCGCAGGTCCAGTTTCTCCGCGACGTTCTGCATCGCGTAGTCGTCGGTGACGAGCGGACAGTCGAGTTCGAAGGCGGCGGCGACGAGGCGGACGTCCGTCTCGGAGAGCGCCGCGAGGTCGCCGGTCTCGCGGGCGGCCCGCTCGATGCGCTCGACGGCGTCGTCCTCCGGGATGTGGAGATGCATCCCGGAACCCTCCAGCGCGTCGAAGCGGTAAGCGGCCTCGCCTTCCAGTTCCTCCTTGACGAGCGGAATCGTAGCTATCCGCTCGTCGGTGTGGTACTCGTTGATAAACGCGGACGAATCGAGGACGTACATCTACCGTTGGACGATCATGTGGTCTTTGACGGCCGTGACTCGGTCGACGGGGACCATCAGCCGGCCCTGGTCGCTGTACTCGAAGTCCGTGTTCCGGAGCGATTCGGCGGGGTCGATGACGAGGTGGTTGAGCGACCCCGAGGAGAGGTCCATCGTGATGTTGTAGAGGCTGCCCAGTTCCGCCCCGTCGCTACCCATGACGTCCTTCCCCGAGAGGTTCTCGGCGAGTATTTCGGCCATACCTCCCTTTCCAAGCGAGATTACATAAACGCCACGGGGCGCCACCCAGCAGTAAGACGCCGTCATACCGGGCTGTGGTGCCGAGGCGTCGACCCGTGGCCGGGCCATGACGACGAACTTAACTACCGTGCCCGACACTTTCCGGTAACTTCTGAGGCCATCTATGTCTGACCAGGACGCCACCACGGAGACGGAACACACCCTTCGGACGCCCATCGTCGCCGTACTGGGTCACGTCGACCACGGAAAGACGAGCCTGCTCGACCGCATCCGCGGCTCGGCCGTGACCGCCGGCGAATCCGGCGCCATCACCCAGCACATCGGGGCCACGGCGGTGCCGCTGGAGGTCATCTCGGACATCGCCGGGGAACTCGTCGACCCCACGGACTTCGACCTGCCCGGCCTGCTGTTCATCGACACGCCGGGCCACCACTCCTTCTCGACGCTGCGCTCCCGTGGCGGCGCGCTGGCCGACATCGCCATCCTCGTCGTCGACGTCAACGACGGCTTCCAGCCCCAGACGCTGGAGGCCATCGACATCCTCAAACGGACCCAGACGCCGTTCATCGTCGCCGCGAACAAGATAGACACCGTACCGGGCTGGAACCCCAACGAGAACCAGCCCGTTCGGCAGACGATGGACGCCCAGTCCGAGCGGGTCACCTCGGACCTCGACGAGAAGCTGTACGAACTCATCGGCGAGCTATCGGACAACGGCTTCTCGGCCGACATGTACTGGCGGGTCCGGAACTTCCAGGCCAACATCGGCGTTGTCCCCGTCTCCGCCGAGACGGGCGAGGGCATCCCGGACCTCCTGACCGTGATGATGGGCCTCTCCCAACGCTACATGAAAGAGGAGATGGAAATCGACGCCGGCGGCCCCGGCGTCGGCACTGTCCTCGAAGTGACGGACACGCAGGGGTTCGGGACGACGCTCGATGCCATCATCTACGACGGGACGATCCGCGCGGACGACACCATCGTCGTCGGCGGCCTCCAGGGCCCCATCGTCACCGACGTGCGTGCCCTCCTGCGGCCCCGCCCGCTCGAAGAGATACGCACCGAAAAGCAGTTCGAGCAGGTCGACGCCGTGGCGGCCGCCGACGGCGTAAAGATCGCCGCACCGGACCTCGATGACGCCATCGCCGGTGCGCCGATTCGCGTACTCCGGGACCGCGAGCGGAGCGAGGTCATCGCCGAAGTCGAGGAGGAACTCTCCGAAATCGAGGTGACCACGCAGGAGGAGGGCGTCGTCGTCAAGGCCGACACGCTCGGCTCGCTGGAGGCCATCTCCAGTACCCTCACCGAGGAGGAGATTCCCATCATGCGCGCCGAGGTCGGTGCCGTCGCGCCCCGGGACGCGCGCGTCGCCGAGACGGCCAACGAGCCGGTCCATCGCGCCATCCTCGCCTTCTCCGTCGACGTGTTGGAGGACGCCCGCCGGCTGGCCGAACAGGAGGGCGTCGAACTGTTCGAGGACGACGTCATCTACCAGCTCGTCGAGGGGTACGACGACCACGTCACCGAAATCGAGGAGTCCCAACAGGAGCAGATTCTGGAGAACATCACCCGCCCGGCGAAGTTCCGCGTGCTGCCGGATCACACCTTCCGGCAGAACGACCCCGCCGTCGTCGGTATCGAAGTGCTTTCGGGGGAACTCCGCCGAAACGTCAACGTGGTCAAGTGGGACGGTGACGAGGCCACACGGATCGGGCG
This sequence comes from Halobacteriales archaeon QH_8_67_36, assembly GCA_003021755.1. Taxonomy (GTDB): domain Archaea; phylum Halobacteriota; class Halobacteria; order Halobacteriales; family Haloarculaceae; genus Haloarcula. The sequence goes on from PXQZ01000025.1 coordinate 9,988, forward strand.
ACTCAAATCGCTACAGGACGCGGGCGATGACGTCGACTCGGCCCGGACCGGCGAACAGCTCGCGGCCTCCGTCGACGGGCCGACGGTCGGGCGCCAGATCGAGGAAGGCGACGACCTGTGGGTCGAACTCCCCGAGAAACACGCCAAGATTCTCGAACAGGAACTCCGCGAGGAGATATCCGTCGACGAGCGCGAGGCGCTGTCGATGTATCTCGAAAAGCACCGGAATCGGGACCCGTTCTGGGGGAAGTAGGCGTTTTGTATATTTATCTGTGTATACGATTCGGATGGGTATCGGGGGCAACCCTGCTAAACCACTCCGCCAGTCTGATATGTAGGTCCATCTCAACTTCTCGCGCGCCACTCAAAACCGCCAGAAGGGGCGGCAACCGCCCCCGTCGAAATTAGCGCAGCCGTCCCACTCTTACGTATATGGGTAGGGGTGGGTGTCCGCGCGCTATGTGGTGTAGTTGATTCCACATATATGAGCCGCCCCTGTCCCCATCTCGCGGGTCCCAAAATTGGTTGAGCCGCAGACGCTCAAGCGATTTCACTTCCACCCTGCTGGCGAACCGTATAAAAAGGTGGGCGTAGAAATAACATTCATGCAAGCCGACGGTAACGACTCGGGAAAAACGAACACCAACATGGGTGATAATCAGAACCAGATGGATAGCCTTGCGGCGGGCGGAAACATAGAGCAGAGCAACGAAATCCACCAGCATTACCACCGGGGCAAAGACGGGACCGTAATTTCGGACCCTAATTCGCAAAATTTCTGGATTGATGTCTGTGAGTGGGTCGCCAGCCTCCCGATTTCGGAATTTAAATTATTGAGTTCATTTTTGGGAACGGGAGGTATCGGGCTCTTGGGGTTCATCTGGATGATTAACCCGATGTATGGACCGTCTGTTGACCCTTCGCAGTCTCAATTATTATTTGGTGCCGGGTTCGTGTCCACGATACTCTTAGCCTTCCCTATCGCCTACATGCAGACGGATACCCAAGCCCGTTGCCCGAGTTGTGATGAACGGTTCGCCCTTCGGCCCGTAGAAATTCGGAAAACCGACCGCACTATGCGTGAAAACGGGCAAGACATCATCCACGGTGAACGGGACATGGAGTGTCGGAATTGCGGTTTCGAGGAAACACAGACAGATACGTGGTCGGCCGAGGAGTTCGCCAAACTGCAATCGGCTTGAGTTTTCACGCCCGCTTCCCTGTTTAAGTGCATGAGTGCAGACACACTGTCGGAGCGAGGGGTTTCCTCTTAATCGGGGATGCCCCGCTCGCTCCAAAGTCGTCCGTTCCGTCGTCGTCGGTAGGTCCCACAATACCACGCTTTCGGGGCGGATTCGCTTTTCCTACCCCTTGTTGGGACATGGGTGCTGGCGCGCCTTCTCCACATTTTGTGCGCGCCAGTTCAAAACTACGTAGCAATGGCTACGCAAGTTAACGCCACGCCAATGAATCCCGCAAAAGCCCTTCAAACCGCTCGTAACATCCCTGTACGGTCGTTACTCTCCGACCGCCCTCCCTACTATTGTATCTGTACTACTGTACTTAAAAGAAAAACACTAGTTGGAACAATAAGAATCAGATGACAGAACTCATCTATGGGGCTATTTGCGTGGTTGGCTCAGAAATTCTCGACGGTACTGGAGGATATGTACCCTTCGGTAACTATGGGCGTAGTGATATTTTGGGGCGGAGGGCTGTTCGTCATGTATCAGGCTCCTTCAATAACGTCTGAATGGACGTGGTCGGTGTTTTTCTGATCCATTATCTGCCTGATTGCCTGGGGATGGGCTTGGGAGTTTAGAGCGCGAGAAATCGAAGATTAGACAAAATCAGCCAATTCCGCCCGCTGGTGGTCGGAAAGTCGGGTTTGGTCCTCATCTACTCGGGTCGAACTGCCCCGCTTCCGTTCCGTCCGCACACCGATTTTCTGGGCGGCTTCATGCACGGACTGGCGGGTTATCCCGAATACGTCGCCTATCTGAAAGCGACATATGCAGTTCGTGGTGCAGGTGACGGAGGACTTTCGGATTCCACCACGGCTTCCGCTTCAAAACCAGGAGCCGCGCCACTTCCTCATCCTCTACGTTCACGTCGTAGCCGGGTTACTCATCGCAGTGGACCGCCTTCGCGTCGTTTAGTTTGAAGCCGTGGCCGTCGGCTATCTCGGTCACGTCCTCCCACCGCTTCATACGCCGTCTGAACACGCCCGAAAGCGATTCTTGGCCTTCGAGTAGGTTCAGTATGTGTCTATCTCGCAGTCGGACACGTCGCCCTCAAGTGGCTCTATGGCTTCCTGAAGCGGTCCATCCACGTCCGCCCGAACCACTTTATTCTGAAGGAAATGGCG
>PXQZ01000026.1:0-3675 GCA_003021755.1 Halobacteriales archaeon QH_8_67_36
GCACCGAACCGTGGCTCGACGCGGGCGTCGAAGTGCTGCCCTGAGCGGTCGAGCGCGTCGGGCGAGCCGACGGCGTTGGCCATCGGCCACTGTCTTTTACCCATCCAATATGGTAACATATGACATGGACGGGGTGAACCGCAAGCCGCGGGTGCACGAAGTGGTGGGAGCCATCAAGATGATGGAAACGAGAGGGACGGCGAAAGTCGCCGACGCACTCCGGACACAGGCCGTCGAGAGCGACGGCGAGAGCGCGGTCAAACATCCCGTGGTCGACGAGTCGGGTGAGGTGATGATACTGGGCAATGAAGGGGCCGACGAGGCCTTCACCGCCGGCGGGGAGGTCACCCACCCCGGTTTCGCCGGCGACCCCGTCGGTACGACCGGCGACGCCTTCGCCGCGGGCTTTCTGGCCGCTCGTGACCGCGACAACGGCCCCGAGCGCACGCTCGCGGCCAAGACGTCCGGCGCTCGGGCAGACGGGGAGAGCGAGAGTCAACGGAACGTTCGGGTCCTCAGGAGCGACGTGGCGGCTATCCCCAGCCGTTAGGGCTCCGGAACCGCGTCGAGCAGGCGCTCGAACTGCTGGCGGTACTGTGCCTCGGCGCGGGCCCGGACCAGTCCGGCGTCGTCGTCGAAGACGGCCTCGAAGCCGGCCATCCGCCACAGCAGCGTCGAGAGCTGGTAGAGCGGTCGGCGCTCGGCGTAGCCGTCCTCGAAGTCCATCGGCCGGTGTTCAGTGTACCCCCCGTGGAACTCCGACCGCAGTCTCTCGCGTACGTCGGGGTCGGTGGACGAGGAGTCGATGAAGAGGAACTCCGTCTGTGCGAGGTTGTACTCGGGCAGGGCCGCGAGCACGTCCTGCCAGTCCAGCACCGCCGTGATCGGCTGCTCGGTGCCGGCCTCGAACAGCAGGTTCGCCGGCCGGAAGTCATCGTGGACCAGCCGCGGGACCCCGTCTTCCGGGACGACCTCCAGGGCGGGCTCGATCTTCGCGACGGCACGGTCCTTCAGGTCCGCGAAGGGCGTCTCGTCGAGTCGGGAGAGATGCGCCCGGGTCAACTGCTCGAAGTACTCCCGCCAGCTCCCCATCCAGTCGCGGACGATGAGCCGGCCGTTGTGGAGGTCCAGCCGGCCGAAGGCCTCGAAGCCGATCTCGGAGTGGAGGTCGCCGAGGATGTGGCCGGCCTGCTGCATGACGCGGCGGCGGTCCTTCGGGGAGAGCGTGGCGAACTCCTGTGAGAGGGTCTCCCCGTGGACGCGCTCGGTGACGAAGTAGGGCCGCACGTCGACCGCGGGCTGCTGTTTGAACACGAGGATGCGGGGTACGGGCACGTCGGTCCGGTTGGCGACGTACTCGTGGAGTTTGGGCTCGATGTCAAATGGGATGTCACCGGTCGGCTTGAACTTCACCACGACCTCGTACTCTTCGCCGCCGTGGTCGAGCGTAACCATGTAGACGTCACTCCGGTGACCGCCACCCGGGGTCTCGAACGTGAATCCGTCGTAGTCCGGCCCCGACTCGTCGAGGACCGCACGGATATCCTCTTCCGGCGTCGACACTGGAGGCGACTATGGGGGTTGGCCAAATAAAACTGTCAGTGTCCGTTCACCGATGCGGGTCCCGATTCCCTACCGTGGTGTCTCCATCCCCCACTTTGCCGGAGCGGCCGCCGGTTCCGGCGTCTCGTCGGCAGCGGCCTCGATGTCCCAACCCGCGGCGACGGCGAGGAAGTCCTCGTGCGTGATGCCCCTAGCCGTACGCATGCTGGCGCAGCAAACGTGAGTCGCCCTGCTCTCTCCGGCGACAGTCGCTTGTGGGTGCCCCGCTAACGACCGGTGTGCCCGAACTCAGACTCATCGCGGGCGTGGCCCGCACCGGAGCCATCGGCGACGGGGAGACCATCCCGTGGCACTACGACGAGGACGAACGGCAGTACAAGGACCGCGTTGCCGGCCACCCGGTCGTCGTCGGCCGCAAGACCCACGAGGGGATGAGCCGGATTCGCGGGACACGTCCGGTCGTCGTCACGGGGAGCCCGGACGAGTACCAGGAGGCCGACGCGACGTTCGTCTCGTCGGTCGAGGCCGCCGTCGAGGCCGTCGCCGAACACGACGACACCGGCTGGGTCATCGGCGGCCAGTCCATCTACGCGATGTTCCTACCCTACGCCGACCGCGCGTTCGTCTCGGAACTGCCCGAGCGGACCGTCGCGAGCCGGGTGTTCCCCTATCTGGGGACGAACTGGTCGGTGACAGAGCGCCACGAGTACGACACGTTCGACATCATCGAGTACGCCAACGAGGCGCCGCTGGACCCGTCCGAGGCGCCCGGCTGACCGTCGCCTCCGGAGCGGTGTCGGAATCACCAACCCTTACCGTCCCCAGTCCTTGACGACGGCTATGCAAACGGTGGACGCGGCAGGCCTGCCGATTGGCGACGACCATCCCCCGCGGGTCATGGGCGTGCTGAACGTCAGCAAGGAGTCACCGTACTCCCCGTCGGTGTACGACGACCCGGCCGAGGCCGCCCGGTACGTCGACGAGGAACTCATCGGCGAGGGCGCCGACATCGTCGACATCGGGCTGGAGTCGGCCAACAAGCGACTGGACGTGCTCTCCGCCGAGGCGGAACTCGACCGACTCGACATCGCCCTCGAAACCATCGAGTCGGTCAGCGGCGACGCCGTCTATTCCATCGAGACCCGCTACGCCGAGGTGGCCGAAGCGGCCATCGAGGGCGGCTTCGACATGGTCAACGACATCTGTGGCTTCGCCGACCCCGAGATGCCGGCGGTCTGCCGGGAGTACGACGTGGCCGTCGCGAAGATGGCGAGCCCGCCGGACCTCGAACGCCCCGGCGCCGTCGGGGAGACCGACTGGGCCGCCCGCAAGTCGACGGAGTGGGCCGCCTCGGCCGACTACGTCGACCAGGTGTACGAGGCGCTCAAACAGAACGGCCTCACCGAGAAAACTATCGTCGACCCGGCCTTCGGCGGCTGGAGCGAGGCCACGACCGTCGCCGACGACCACGCCACCTTCGAGCGCCTGCGCGAGTTCCGCGGCTTCGGCCGCCCCATCCTCGTCTCCATCAACCGGAAGAACTTCCTGCGAACTGTCGCGGACCGCTCGACGGAGGCAGCCCTTCCGGTGAGCCTCGCGGCGACGGCCCTGGCCGTCGAGCGCGGCGCTCACATCGTCCGGACACACGACGTAAAAGAGACCGTCGACGCCGCCAAAATCGGCGAAGCGTTCACCGGGCGGGCCCACGTCGCCGCCGAGGGCGTCTCGGTGAGCGAACTCGACGCCCGACGCGCAACCGAGGTCGCGCGCCACCTCGAAGCCATCGGCGCGCCGACCGACGGCAGCGAGGCCTACGTCGGCCGCGTTTTCGAGGTGTCCGGACTCGGCCCCGAGGCCACCTCGGAGCTGGCCGACACCGCCGAATCGAGCGGATTGGTCGTCAGCGCCGGCGACGGCGGCGTCCTCGTCGGCGGCCGACCCGACGACCTCCGGACGGCGGCCGGGGAGCTCGCCGGCAAACCCGCCTTCGAACCGGTCGTGGAGGCCATCCGAACCGACTGACATGGACTACCTACAGGGCCGCATCACGACGCTGCACGACCTGACCGACGCGGTGCCGGCGCTGCCCGAGGGCGAGAGTTCGGTCGTCGT
>PXQZ01000026.1:3758-15212 GCA_003021755.1 Halobacteriales archaeon QH_8_67_36
TCTGGCTCGGACTCGGCCTGGCCGCCGAGCGGGCCGACTACGTGGCCGTCCATGACGCCGACGCCTCGACGTACTCCCCGAAACACGTCCCCCGCCTGCTCGCGGGGCTGGATATGGGCTACGAGTTCGTCAAGGGGTACTACGCCCGCGTCGAGGACGGCCGGCTGTACGGCCGGCTCACCCGGCTGTTCGTCGCGCCGCTGCTGCGGGCGCTGACGGCGGCCCACGACCATCCGCTGCTCGACTACCTCTCGGCGTTTCGCTATCCCCTGGCCGGGGAGTTCGCCGTCACCGCCGAGACGGCCCGCTCCATCCGCGCACAGCGGGCCTGGGGGCTGGAGATCGGGATGCTCGGCGAGGCCTATGACGTGGTGGGCGAGACCGCTACCGCGCAGGTCGATCTCGGGATGCACCGCCACGACCACCGCCCCGTCGGCGGCCGCGGCGGGCTGTCGACGATGGCTCGGGAGGTCGGCGAGGCGCTGTTTCGCGCCCTCGAAGACCGCGGGCTGGCCCCCGACTACGAGCGCCTGCCCGACGCCTACCGCGACGCGGCCGACACGCTCGTCCGCCAGTACGGCGCCGACGCTGCCGTCAACGGGCTCACGTACAACCCCGAGACCGAGCGCTCGCAGGTGCGGTCCTACGCCGAGAGTATCCGGGCGCCGGGCCCGGACGACCGCCTCCCCGCCTGGACGGCGACGACGCTGTCGCCGACCGACGTGCTGGCGGCTGCCAGCGAGGCACTCGGCCGATCCGGCGGTTCGCGGCTACGGTAACGGCAGGAACGAGGCCGCGGTTGGAACCCGCTCCGACGGCCTCACACCGGCCTGCCTGTCATTTCGTACCCGGAGTACAGGTATGTCAGCGATACGCCCCGAGACACCGTCGGGAGCCGTTTTCACCGCTCGACTGTGGACTACTGCCCGACCGATGACGGCCAGAGACATCTATCTTCGTCGCCGCACAGCCGCCGGTCTCGACGCCGATCGGGCCGAGCCGGCTCGCCGAAATCGAGGGGGACGAGCGTGTTTGGCTCCCCGAGGCGTGGGGCCGTGGCGACGCCGTCGAGCATCGCGCACGAGACTAACGAGGTCGGTATCGACTCGTCGCTGCCGAACGGCTACTCGCGCTCGCCGGCGTTCATCGGCTAAACCGCCGCCACCGTTCATGAAGCATCCAACGACTGTCTGCGCGTCGGACTCGGTCCCTCGGGCCCGCGCGTCATCGAGGCGACGATGGCGGCCTTGACGCCCTGACTGGCCGTCACTCGTGCGCATCAGTGTAGATCGTTTCCGGGTACCGCCGACCCCGGGGTCCGCGGCTACCGGTAGATCGCTACACTACTCCGTATCAGCCCCGGCCAGCGGCGGGATGTCGTCCCGTCGACCCTCCAGCACGTCGAAGCGCTCGTCGCGGCGGCCTTCGAGCCAGTGCAAGAGCCGCTCGGCCCACTGCAACTTCTCGCGTTTCTCGGGGGGGACGTCCGGGTCCTCGAAGTCCCAGCCGACGAAGCGCAGTTCGGCGGCCCCGAAGTGGTCCGCGGTGAAGGCGGCCCGGTCGCCGTCGGTGAAGCCACCGAAGTTGTGGACCCGGTCGGTCGGGGCGGCCTGCGTGGTCGGCACCACGGCGGCGGCGTCGTACGCCGGGACCCACCGTTCGACGGCGGGGACGTTGTCGCCGTGTGCGTGGACGAACACCGGCGTCCCGGACTCGGTCAGCTCCCGGCCCGTCTCGGGGTTCTTATCGAGGTCGGTCACCATCGCATCGACGGCGACGCCCGCCGCTTGCAGGCGGTCGACGGCCGTCGAGGCAGCCAGCACGGCGTCGGCCGCGGCCGCCCGCTCCGTCTCGGTCTCCAGTGACGGCCCCGCGCCGGCGATGGCGACTGTCTTCCCGTCGAGTTCGAGTCCTGCCGGGCTGTACGTCTCCGTCTCGGCCACCAGTTCCCCGAGTCGATCCCGTGCTCGTTCGTCTCCTTCTCGGAGGTAGCCAAACGCCGCAAGCAGTCCCTCGTAAACGGGCTTCCACGTCTGAAACTCCATAGTCGTCACTATCGAACTGATGCCAGATAAAGCGGATTGAGCCGAAATGGCACGTCCGTGTACCCCTACCCGGGTGCCCTTCCGGCTTTCACGCCAGTGTTCTGACGCCTCCGGTATAAGCTTTCTCTTACTCACACCTACACCATGATTGGTGGCCACCTCCCCGTTACACGCATCTCGACGGTGATACGCAGGCGTCTGGGCCATGGGCCGGAACATCGCGCCCTTTTAATCTCGCAGCCGGCAACAGGGGGTATGGGCAAGGTCAACATCGGGTTGCGCGGCTGGCGGTTCGACGAGGACGTGCTGGGCGAGGACGGGCGGGTGCGCCCGCTGGCGACGATGGAACCGGAGGACCGCCAACGCATCCTCGTGCTCGCCGACCGGGTCGTCGACCCCTGTGACGCCTGCTGGCTGGCCTACGGCGAGGACCGGATCGAGGAGTGCAACGTCGCCGAGGTGATCTACGGCGAGCCCCGCGGCGAGGTGGTGCTGTGTTCGGCCCACGAACCGGACTTCCTCTACTGGTTCCGCGAGGCAGGCGGCGCCGACTTTGCCGGCGAACTCGAACTGCGCGACGCCTTCCACCAGTGGTTCCTCGACGGCAACCGCGCCCCCGAGGGGTACGAGGGACTGGAACACGTCGACGAGGACCCGACATCGCTGCCGGAGGCGCCGGGTCGAAACGAGGCCATCCCCGGTTTCGAGGAGGAGATCGAGGGTATCGAGGCGGAGGCCCTCGACGCGATGGACGTCGACCTCGACGACCTGGACGTATGATTTCGGTCGCCGTCGTCGATGCCGAGACGCCCGGCAACGTCGGGACCATCGCCCGGTCGATGAAGAACTTCGGGCTCTCGGAACTGCTGCTCGTGGACCCGCCCGCCCTCGACCCCGACGGCGAGGCCTACGGCTTCGCCGGTCAGGCCCGCGAGGACATCCTCCCCGAGGCCCGGGAAGTCTCCTTCGACTGTCTCGTCGAGAACTATCACACTGTCGCCTGCACCGCGACGACGAACGAGACCGACGCCAGCCACGTCCGCTACCCCGCGAAAACGCCCCGAGAACTGGCCGACTCGCTGTCCGGCGTCGAGAGCGACACCTGCGTCGTCTTCGGCCGCGAACGCGTCGGGCTGACCAACGACGAACTGGAACGCCTGGACGAAATCTGCTCGATTCCGGCCAGTGACGACTACCCCGTGCTCAACCTCGGTCAGGCCGCGACCATCGTCCTCTACGAACTGCGCGGGCTGACCGTCGAGCGCGACCAGCACCCCGACGACATCCACGTCAGAGCCGAGGCAGCCGCCGTCGAGGGCCTCCACGAGGAGTTCGCGGACTTCCTCGACAGCATCGGTCACCCCGAGGAGAAGCGCCACCGGGTTCGGCGGCTGTTCCGCCGCCTGGTCGGTCGCGCCCACCCCACCGGTCGCGAGGCCAAGACGCTACGGGGCGTGTTCCGCCGAGCCAGCGGACGCGTCGAACGGGCCGACGACAGCGACTGATAGCTGCTGTCCGTCCCGTAGTGATTATTATAGATTATTTCCGGATAGCGCCTGCGGGGTCGGCACAGACCGGTACATCGCTACACGAATCACTATCAGTCGGCGTGTCCCCCGGGCGCGGCGTCGAGATACGTCGCGGTCACGTAGTCGTCGATGCGGGCGACGATGTCGCTCTCGTAGGTCCAGAACCCGTCGTACGCGTTGTCGGTGTCGAGTTCATGGGCCAGCAGCGCGGCCTGCCGGTCGGGGTCGCCGCCCCCGTCGTAGACGACGAACCAGGAGTCGGCTATCTCCGTGGCGTCCTCCTCGTGGACCGTTACGCCGGGGAGCGTCGTCTCAGTGTCCGGCGTCCCGTAGACGTGGACGTCGACGGCGGTCGCCGCGAGTCGCTCGTAGATGCGGGCGGCCTGCCGGTCGTCGACCAGGTTCGAGAGCCGCTGGAAGCCCGCATGCAGCATGCCGGTGCCGGTCCGGTTGGCCAGCAGTTCGATGTTGTGGCTTACGTCGATTAGCAGCCCCCTGTCGGCGGCCGCGGCGCCGAACACCGACCGCTCCAGGTCCGTCAGCAGGTCGCTCGTGTGGCGTTGCTCGAAGGTCTCGGTCGTCCCCGCGTCGATGTCGATGGCGCCCCGGAGCGCGTGGACGCTCTCGCTCGCCAGCAGGTCGTCGCCGTGGTGTAACAGCGCCACGGAGTGGGGCTCGGACACGTCCATCGAGGCCTCGCGGACTTTGACCCCGTGGCGGTCGAAGTACCGCTCGACGACCGCGAGTTCCTCGGGCGGGCCGCGGTAGTTGAGTACGGTCAGGGTCGGCGCGTCGGCCCGAACCGCGTCGAGTATCTCCCGGAACGAGCCGTCGACGGGGCCCGCTACCGTCTCCGATTCCCCGGCTTCCGCTGCCGCTGGCTCGTTCCCGGCCAGCGACCCCTCACCGGCGGACGACTCCGTTCCCTCGGCAGCCGCCGGGTCCGACCCGATGCTCGACTGCTGGCCGGCCCTGACCCCCGTCCAGTCAGTGTTCCCACCCGGTAGTCCCAGCACGCGCAGTTCCATCGCGTCGTCGCGCTCGCGGACCTCGACGACGCCGTCGACGAACGAGCGGAGCCGCTTGAGGTACTCCTCGGCCATCGTGTCCGAGTGGGCGACGACGAACCCGACGCCCTCGGCCTCCCTGATGCGGTTGGTGACGACGTGGAGAAAGCGGACGACCTGTCCGGGCGCCGCGTACATCGACATCGTCGTCAGCGAGAGCAGCCCCACCCGGAGCCGGTCGGTCTGGTCGGCATAGAGCCCCTCCAGCAGCGTCGTCAACTGCATTCCGATGCCCGTGAGATCGGCGGGCGAGTTGATGCGGCTGTCGAGGGGCTCCAGTCCGCCGGACCCGCGGGAGTCGCCCACGCAGTCGATGACGCCCATCGGCAGTTCGTCGGCCGGGTCGTCGGCGTACTGGGCCAGGGTCGCCCGAACGTCCCCGGCGCTGCTGTCCGTCGACACCACGGCGACGCCCTCCTCGTCGAACCCCGCGGCCAGCAGTTCCATCGTAAGCGTCCGCTTGCCGGTCATCGGCGGCCCGACGACGAGCAGCGTCGACCCCCGGGGTATCCCCTCGACCGGGAGCAGCGACCCAACGGTAAACATAGCGGTGTTACGGGAGGGGGCGCCTGCGGGGTCGCCGCACATCGGTAAACCGCTACACAAACGACTATCACGCCCGTTTCTGTATCTCCTCTCGCAACACGCTGCTGACGGTGTCGCCGTCGGCTTTCCCGCGCAGCGCACCCATACACTCGCCCATCAGCCCGGAGAAGGCGCCCATTCCCTCGGTTTCGACCTGTTCGGCGTTGCGCTCGACGACCTCAGCGACGGCCTCGCGCACCTCGTCGTCGCTGACGCCGCCAAGTCCCTCCCGCTCGACGGCCTCGGCGGCCGTCAGGTCGGGCTCCTCGGCCAGCGCCGTCAGCAGGTCCTCGACACCCTCGCGGGGCACCTCGCCGCCGTCGACGAGTTCCAGCGTCTCCCGCAGGTGGGCGTCGGTGAGCGCCCCGACGGCCACGTCGTCGCGCCGGAGCTCGGTCAGCGTCGATTCGAGGACACCCGCCGCCAGCGTCGCGTCGACGCCCGACTCGACGACCGACTCGAACAGCGGCCACCGCTGGCCGTAGGCGACCTGCTCGGCCAGTCCCGAATCGAGACCGTAGTCGGCCTCGTAGCGGGCGACTTTCTCGGCGAGCAGTTCCGGCGTCTCGACCTCGCTCGGGTCCGGTTCGACCGGCGGGACGTCCGTCTCGGGGTACATTCGCGCCGCGCCGGGCAGCGGCCGCAGATACCGCGAGGTGCCGTCCTGCATCGCGTCGCGGGTCTCCTCCGGAACGCCGTCGATGGCCGCCTCGGCGCGCTCGGCGACGGCCTCGATGGCCAGTTCGGCGGTGTGTGGGTCGTCCGCAACGAGGGCGACGGCGTCCTCGGGACCGGCGCCGACGGCCTCGCACAGCGCGTCGACCTCGCTCTCGGTGACCCCGTAGGCCGGTAGTTCGTCCGTGTGGAAGATGCCGCCGGCGCCGTGGCGCTTGGCGTGGTCGGAGAACTCGGTTCCCAGCCGCCGGTCGGGCTGTATCTCCCGACCGACGAGGCCATCGAAGCCCGCCAGCCGGACGGCGTGGACTTCGCCGCCGTCGGACAGCGCGCCGCCGATGACACCGGAATCGGTGCCTGCTTGCGGGCCCTGTCCGCTCGCATCATCCGAGGCGTTTTGTGCCTCGCTGTCCTCGAACACGTCGGTCACGTCCTCGGGACTGCCGACGGCCGCCCCGCGCTCGTCCAGTTCGGCGGCGATGTCGACCAGTTCGACCTGCCGGCGGACCTCGTTGCGCACCAGGTCGTCGATGTCGTCGAGGCTCTGGACGCCCTTCAGTTCGATGCGGGCGCCCTCGGCGATGGAGACGTTCACGTCCTGGCGAATCGTCCCGAGGCCGCGCTTGACCTTCCCGGTCGAACGGAGGAGCATGCCGATGCGCTGGGCGGCCTCGCGGGCCTGTGCAGGCGACCGGATGTCCGGCTTGGTCCCGATTTCGACCAGCGGAACGCCCAGCCGGTCCAGCGAGAACCGGACCCCCGATTCGGTCTCCTCGACGCGCTGGCAGGACTCCTCCTCCAGCAGCATGTCCTCGATGCCGACCGGCCCATCGCTCGTGGTGATTTCGCCGTCGCTGGCGACCAGCATCGAGCGTTGGAACCCGGTCGTGTTCGAGCCGTCGACGACGATTTTCCGCATCACGTTCACCTGATCGACGACGTTCATATCCATCAGCCGGCCGATCTCCATGGCCGTCTCCATGGCCTCGCGGTCGACCCGGTGGGGCGGTTCGTCGTCCTCCTCGACCAGACAGGTGGTGTCGTAGGCGAGGTACTCGAACGCCCGGTCGACCATGCTCTCCTCCAGGGCGGCGTCGTCTATCTCGCCCAGTTCGCTCTTCGTAGGGTGGAGATACCTGGTGAAGGTGTGGTCGGCGGCCCCGGGCTCTCGCAGCTCCGTCGGACACGCACAGAACAGCTTCGTGGCCGTGTCGAGCTGCTGGTGGATTTCCAGGCCGGCTACGAGTCCCAGCGCCTCGTAGTCGAAATCGGCGTCACTCATTGTCCTCGTCTGCGGGACCGGGGGTCAAAAAACGCACCCTTCGGGTCCCCGGCTGCCGCCGGCGTCTCTCTCATTCCGACGTGTTCCGACCCATGATGACCGCGTGGCCGTCCTGATACAGCGTGATGCGATACCCCTCGTAGCTGAACTTGACTATCCCCTGTGAGGCGGCCGGCGGTGGCGACGAGTAGAGGCTGTCGATGAGGTGGTCAGCCCAGTTGTAGAGCGGGTCCAGCTCGTCCTGTTCGACGCCCTTGTGTTCCGCGATGAGAGCCACCAACTCCATCGTCGGCTCCTGGTTGTCGTTCTCGAAGATGTTCTCATGATATACCTCCGAGGCGGACTCGCTGACGTCGCCATCGCTGTTGGCCATGTGAATTTACAGCGGGACTGAAGTGAAAAAGACCTATTGCCTAACAACTGGTTTTCTCTGCCAGCTTGTTATCACTCGGTATCGACTCGGCTCGCAAATGAAACCGCTCGGTTTCTGCTCGCGCTGAAACCGCTCGCACTTCCCGCGGCCCCTCGCTTCGTCCGGTTCCTCGCCGCTACGATGGGTCACTGCGTTCCCCGTTTCGCTTCGAGCGTTCTCGCTACTCGTCACCCAGAATCCCCCGATGGGTCATTTCTTCCGGGTCCAGCACCGCGTCGACCTCGGCCTCGTCGAGGTAACCCTCGTCGAGGACGACCTCCCGAATCGTCTTGTCCTCGGCGAGGGCCTTCTTCGCGACCGTGCTGGCCTTGTCGTAGCCGATAGCGGGGTTCAGGGCCGTCGCCAGCGCCATCGACTGCTCGACGCGCTCGGCGCAGTGTTCGGCGTCGGCCGCCAGTTTGGCGACGAACTTCTCGGCGAACACCGCCGACCCGTTGGCGATGAGCCGGGCGGACTGGAGGAAGTTCGCGGCCAGCACGGGCTTGTAGAGGTTCAGGTCTATCTGGCCCTCCGCGGCGCCGGCGGCGACGGCGGCGTCGTTACCGACGACCTGCTTGTGTAGCTGGTTGACCGACTCGGCGACGACGGGGTTGATCTTCCCGGGCATGATGGAGGAGCCGGGCTGGTTCTCGGGCTGGTCGAGTTCGCCCAGGCCGTTGCGCGGGCCGGAGGCGAGCAGCCGGAGGTCGTTTGCAATCTTGTTCAGCGACCCCGCGACCGTTCGCAGGGCGCCGTGGGCCTCGCTCATCGCGTCGTGAGCGGCCTGGGCCTCGAAGTGGTTGTCGGCCTCGCGGAAGTTCAGGGCCGTCTCCTCGCTGACGTACTCGGCCGCCTTCTCCGGGAAGTCGGGATGGGTGTTGAGCCCCGTTCCGACGGCGGTGCCGCCGAGCGCGAGTTCGGCGAGGCGGCTGTGGGTGTCCTCGACGCGGGAGATGCCCTTCTCGACCTGCGTGCGGTAGCCCGAGAACTCCTGGCCCAGCGTGATGGGCGTGGCGTCCTGCAGGTGGGTGCGGCCGGTCTTGACGACGGTGTCGAACTCGTTTTCCTTCTCGGCGAGTGCGTCACGGAGCGTCTTCAGCGCCGGAACGACGTCCTTCTCGACGGCCTCCAGGCTGGCAACGTGCATCGCCGTCGGGATGACGTCGTTGCTGGACTGGCCGAAGTTGACGTGGTCGTTGGGGTGAATCTCGCGGCTGCCGATTTCGCCGCCGTAGATCTCGGTGGCCCGATTCGAGATGACCTCGTTGGCGTTCATGTTCGAGGACGTTCCGGAGCCAGTCTGGAACACGTCGACCGGGAACTGGTCGTCGTGGTCGCCGGCGATGACCTCGTCTGCGGCCTCGACGATGCAGTCGGCCTTTTCCTCGTCGACGAGCCCGAGGTCCCGGTTCGCCTGTGCGGCGGCCTTCTTGACGACGCCCAGCGCGCGGACGAACCGGCGCCCGAAGGTCACGTCGCTGATGGGAAAGTTCTCGATGGCCCGCTGTGTCTGGGCCCCCCAGTAAGCGTCGGCCGGCACCTGCATCTCTCCGAGGCTGTCCCGTTCGGTTCTGGACTCGTCACTCATACCCGATCCCTCGGCCGCCCGCTCGTAAAAGCCACCGGTCCGCGCCGCCGTGGTGGGTTTTGACGGCCGTTACGTCCAGCGGTCCAGTCCGGTCTGGACCACCGACTCGTCGATGCGCTCGAACCCTCTGCGTACTTCCTCGGCGTCGACCTCCCACTCCTCGGTGACGAACGCGCGAGCGGCCTCCAGGTCCGGGTCCAGCTCCGTCGGAATCTCGTAGTCGTCCGAGACGGCGGGGTCCAGAAACAGCGAGCGGATGCGGTCGGCGTGGCCGATGTGGTCGCCGCGTTCCGCCAGCACCGCGAAGAGGTCGTCGTGTTCGGCCAGTAGCTCGACGGCGGTCTTCGGGCCGATGCCAGAGATGCCCTCGTTGAAGTCCGTCCCCATCAGGATGGCCGCGTCGACCAGTTGCTCCCACGTCAGCCCGGTCCCGTCGACCGTCGCTTCGAAGTCCATCAGCTCCGGGTCGCCGCTGGAGGTCAGCCGGCGCAGCGTGTACGGCGCGCCAAAGAGCAAGGCGTCGTAGTCCTCGGTGCCGACGTAGTCGACATCACCCTGCCGGGCCATGTAGGCGGCCTGGCCCTCGCCCTCGGCTGGGGCGTCGACGACGGGCACGTCAAGCAGTTCCAGCAGCTCCCGGGTCGTCCGGACGATGGTGTCGGTGAGCCGCTGTGTGCGCGAGTCGAGTTTGGCGACCCGCGTCGCATCACCCGCCTCGCGGGCCGCTTCTAGCTCGTCCTCGTACTTCTCGCGCTGTTCGCGCCGTTTGGCGACCTCGTCGTCCTTGAGTTCGGTCACCGCGCCGTCGAAGACGAAGACGGGGGTGAGATCGTGCTCGAAGAACTTGGGGAGCCCCTGGACGACACCGATGAGGTTCGCCACCTCTTCGCCCGCCGCAGTCGTGTACTTGTGGTCGCTCGTGAACTTGACCGTCGTCGTGAGATACCGGTAGAGCCAGTTGTGCGCGTCGACGGCGACGACGCTGCCGTCGAGGTCCTCGAAGGTTACGTCCTCGATGGTCGCAAGCGTTCGGAGGTCAGCGTTTCCCATTGCCGGCCGTTGTGCGGACAGGCGCTTGAATCTCCCGGGACTGTCTCGGCTCGGGGGGTCGACCACGTCCGGCGGCTCGCCGTCCAGCTTTGCGTCCAGGAACGCTTCCTCGTCCGCCGAGAGGTCCCGCTGGCGGAACACCGACAGCCCCGCCTGGTACCGCTCGCCACTCCGGTCGCCCGGCCATTCGAGGGTGAGTTCCGCGATGCCCCCTTCCGTCCCGGTGAAACGGAACCCCGCCCGGTAGGCCGCCTGGTATGAGAAGGGGTTGTTCGTGCCGATCGTCAGCCGGTCGTAGCCGCGGTCGACGGCCCGCTCGCGGACGAACCGCAGCAGTCGCGGCCCGAGCCGCTCGCCCTGCCGGTCCCGCCGGACGGTGATGTAGCGGATACAGAGCGTGTCGGGGTCGGTCCGGTCCTCGTCGAACGCCGCCGCGGCGACCGGCCCGTCATCGCCCACGACGGCCTTCCCCGTCGAGGTCATGACGAACTTGCCGGCGTAGGCGAACTCCCGGTAGTCGAGTCGGAGCGGGTGGTCGTCCCCGGGCCAACCAAGCAGCGCGAACTCCATGCCAGCCGTAGCGGTGCCGGCCATGTAGTTCCCACCACAATCGGTTGCTCCAGAGGGCGTCCGACCGGCCGTGAGCATGTCGGAAGCGAGGAACCGAAGTAGGGGGCGGACCAAGCCGGTGGTATGAGCGTTGCGACGGCCGACCGGAGCCGCATCGACTTCTCCTCGACGACGGCCCTGCTGGCCGCCGGTGACCTGGCTGCCATCCTCCTGTTCGTTTCCGTCGGCGAGTACACACATGGTTACAATCTGCTCGTCGACGTGGGACGCGTTCTCGGGACGTTCCTCCCTTTCCTCGTCGGCTGGCTGCTGGTGGCTGGCGCCGCAGGCCTCTACGCGAGCGACGCGCCGGGCACGCTCGCTACCGCAACGCTCGTGACGCTGCTCAGCTGGATTCTCGCCGTCGCCGTCGCACAGATGCTCCGGGCCACGCTCTTCTTCCACGGCGGCGCCGCGCTCACCTTCGCCGTGGTCTCCGTACTCGTCGGCGGGCTGTTCCTCTGTCTGTGGCGCGTCATGGCCACGATGACACTGGGGAGATGATCGACTGCAGAAGCGTTCACCCGCACCGGCGGTCGGCCCGGCTCACAGCTACCGCAGGTTGGCTACGTTAAGGGACGTCGACGACTGAATCCACGCCTGGTGGTTCTC
>PXQZ01000027.1 GCA_003021755.1 Halobacteriales archaeon QH_8_67_36
CGATGTATAGCCCGAACAGGAGAACCATCGTCAGGGCCATCCGCCCGCGGAGCCCCCAGTCGGTTTGCCACTGCATACGACGACTACGGCATCGGCACGGTAAAACCCAGCTATCGTGTTGCCACACCACAGTCCGGCAGTCACCCGGGAGCGGATCTGCGACCCTGGCGGCGGGACTGGTGACCGACCGCTTGATCGGCTCCGTGCTCCGGAGCCGCTGTCCCAGATCGGAGTGGGGGTACTGTTCCGTCACGGCGTACAGCGTCGTCCTCTGACTGCCGACGTGGACGGTCACAACCGGCGACGAGCATACCCGCGAGTCGGCCCCGAGGGTCCACCGTTCGGTGACGGCACCGGTCGGGGTCGTCACGTTCCCGGTGCGACCGGTGTTCGCGCGGTCGTACCGAAACAGCGGCTACGCCTCGCCCGTCGGCGTCTCGAACGACTGGGGCACCGTCGCTGGCTCGTCGTCGGAACTGCATCCGGTGACGCCCGCGACACGGGCGCGGAGACCGCACGGAGCCGGTCGCGACGTGTCCATGCCGACATGAGCCGAGTGATGTCCCGAAGACAGACGGTTTTGACGCCGGCGGAGAGCCGCTGGCGCCGTCGGCACGGTACCCCCACGTCTTTATTTCGCTGGCGATAAGCCACCCCATGACCGAGACAGTCGTCGTGACGGGCGGACTGGGTCGCTCCGGGCGATGGATTTGCGACCGACTTGCCGAGGACTACCGCGTCGTCTGTGTCGACCTCGACCACCCCGGCTGGGAGATAGCCCCACGGGACCGCATCGACTTCCGGGCGGTCGACGTGACCGACGGCAGCGAGGTCCGGGAGATCGTGAGCGAGTGCGACCCCGACGCTGTCGTCCATTGGGCCGCCCTCCCCTCGCCGGAGCGCCACGCCGGGAGCCGCGTGTTCGAGACCAACGTCGAGGCGACCTACACCGTTCTCGACGCTGCGGGTCGCGCCGGCGCCGATATCGTCTGGGCCTCCTCCGAGAGCGCCTACGGGCTGGCCTTCGTCGACGAGACGCCCCTCCCCGCGTATCTCCCGATGGACGAGGACCATCCGAAGGCGCCGGAAGACCCCTACGGCACCTCGAAGGTGGCCGGCGAGGAAGTCGCGAAGATGGTCGCCCGACGGGACGGCGTCCAGGTGGCGTCCATCCGGTCGTCGTGGATCCAGTACCCCGGCGAGTACAACTGCCGGGACGTGGCCGCGGGCGATATGGCGGGTGGCGCCGGCAACTGCTGGTCGTACGTCGACGTGCGCGACGTGGCCGGCATCGTCGCGGCCGCGCTCGACGCGGAGTTCGACGGTCACGAGGCGTTCCACGCCGCCGCGGCCGAGAACTACGTCGGCCATCCGACCGCCGACCTGGTCGAGGAGTTCTGGGGCGAGGTGCCGGCCCGGTGTGAACTGGCCGGCGAGCAGTCCGCGCTGTCGACGGCGAAAGCCGACGGCCTGCTGGACTGGACGCCCGAACACGGGTGGCGGGAGGCGGCAGACGAGGACATCGACGAGCCGAGTCTGCTGGCCGAGTGACCGCGACGACGGTCGTGCCGGCGGCCGCTGCCAGAACACACGGCTTAAACGGCCCAGTCCAGTAGGTGGATCAATGAGCCGGTCCGGAGCCTTCTGTCCGAAGTGTGGCGACGAGTTCGAGCCACCCGAGGACCGCCCCGCGCTCCCGGGCGCACAGCGGGACTCCGAACGAGTCCTCTGTGACGCCTGCTACTTCGAGGAGTTCGACCTGGTGGACGCCCCGGAGACCATCGAGGTCCGGGTGTGTGCCCAGTGTGGCGCGGTCCACAAGGGGAACCGCTGGGTCGACGTGGGCGCCGACGACTACACCGATATCGCCGTCGAGCAGGTCAGCGAGGCGCTGGGCGTCCACGTCGGCGCCGAGAACGTCGAGTGGCAGGTCGCGCCCGAGCAACTCGACCGGAACAACATCCGGATGCACACGGAGTTCTCGGGCGTCGTCCGGGGCGTCCCGGTCCACGAGCAGGTGCGCGTCCCGGTGCGTATCGCCCGCGGGACGTGCAAGCGCTGCGGGAAGATAGCCGGCGGCTCCTTCGCCAGCGTCGTCCAGGTACGCGCCGACGAGCGGGCGCCGACCGACGAGGAGGTCGAACGCGCCGAGACCATCGCCGAGGAGTACATCGCCGAGCGGGAGGCCACCGGCGACCGCAACGCCTTCATCACGGAGACTAACGAGGTCGACGACGGGCTGAACATGAAGATATCGACGACCCAGATGGGCCACGGCATCGCCAAGCGCATCACGGCCCAGCTCGGCGGGAGCTACGCCGACTCGAAGCGCCTCGTCACCGAGGACGAGGACGGCCAGAAGCTCTACCGGATGACCTACGCCGTCCGCCTGCCCCGTTACCGCCGGGGCGAACTCATCGACCCCGAGGACGGCGATGGCCCCGTTCTCGTGCGCTCGGTCCAGGGGAACCTCAAGGGCGTGCGACTCGCGACCGGCGAGGCCTACGAGGCCCGGTTCGAGGAGGGCGACGCGCCCGACGCCCGGCGGCTGGGGTTCCGGGAGGACGGCGAGCCGACGACGCTCGTCGCCGTCGAGGACGACAACGCCGTCCAGGTGCTGGACCCGGAAACCTTCGAGAGCGTGACCGTCCCGCGGCCCGACTACCTCGATACGGCCGCCGACGAGGTGCCGGTCGTCAAGAGCCGCGCCGGCCTGCACGTCCTGCCGGCGGCCGAGCGCGACGATGAGTGAGGGCGAGGGCGGGACGGACGACGGGACCGAGGCGGCCGACGACAAAGCCGACGAGGCGACCCGACACCTCGCCGTCGTCGTCGCCAAGCCCCGTACCGAATCGGTCATCGACGCACTGGAAGCGGAGGGGGTCTACGACCCCGACAGGAGCGTGGAGTCGTGGGACGCCGACGGCGTCGCCGTCCCCGTGACCGCCCCGCCCGAAACGGTCGAGGTGCGTGGCATCGTCCAGCAGGTCGGCGAGCGCCGCCTCCGCTCGCTCGCGGACCACCTCCGCCAGCGCGGCTGGACCGACGACGAACTCGACGCCGCCCCGTCGTCGTGGGCGGTCGTCGGCAGCGTCGTCCTCGTGGCGATGGGCGACGCGCCCAGACCCCGCGAGGTCGGCGAGGCGCTGCTGGCGTTACACGGCGAGGCCGACACCGTCCTCGCCCGGAACGGTATCAGCGGCGTCCACCGCGAACCGAGCGTCGAGGTCATCGCCGGCGAGGGCGATACGGAGACGGTCCACACCGAACACGGCACCGAGTACGCGCTGGACCTCGCCGAGGTGATGTTCTCGCCGGGGAACAAGGCCGAACGGGTGCGGATGGGTGACGTCGTAGCGCCAGGCGACCGGGTGCTTGACATGTTCGCGGGCATCGGCTACTTCACGCTGCCGATGGCCCGGGCCGGCGCCGAGGTCATCGCCGTCGAGTGCAACCCCACGGCCTTCCGCTATCTGGTCGAGAACACGATGCGCAACGGCGTCGACGGGCTGGTCGAACCCTACCGAGCGGACTGTCGCGAGGTGGTCGATACCGGCATCGACGGCGGCCCGGTCGACCGGGTCGTGATGGGCTACTACGAGGCGTGGGAGTATCTCGACCACGCGCTGGCCGCGCTCGCGCCCGGCGGGACCGTCCACATGCACGAGACGACCCCGGAACACCTCGTCTTCGAGCGGCCCATCGAACGGCTCGAAGCGGCCGCCGCCGAGGCGGGCCGGTCGGTGGAGCTACTGGACACGCGGCGGGTCAAGAGCCACAGCGAGGGTGTCGTCCACGTCGTCGTGGACGCGCGAGTGACCTAGCGAGCGGACCACGGACGTCTCGGCCTGTCGTAACGCCTAATTGGGTGTCGTGGGAAGGAACGCCATGGACAGACAGCAGATACTCGCCATCATCCTCGTCATGCTGATGGTCGGCTCGTCGTTCGTCTACGGCGCGGCGTTTCTCATTTAGTCCCAGACGTCGGAGAGGGGGTGGCTACCGCCCGACCGGGACCGGGAGCGGTCGTGCCGGCGTTTCGTGCTCGCGGAGATACCCGTGAGCGCCCGGTCCGGCGCGAACTCGGGGAGGTCGGGGTCGGAGAGGCGGTCGACCTGCTGGGCGAACCAGTCGGGCATGTCCGTGCGAGCGCGTTCGAAGAGGTCAAGCAG
Organism: Halobacteriales archaeon QH_8_67_36; assembly: GCA_003021755.1. Lineage (GTDB taxonomy): Archaea > Halobacteriota > Halobacteria > Halobacteriales > Haloarculaceae > Haloarcula. The sequence goes on from PXQZ01000027.1 coordinate 4,173, forward strand.
CGACGAGTCGGCCAGATACGTCGCCCCGTGGTCGTCGGGCGCGCGGACGACGCGGCCACACGCCTGAATCACCGTCCGCAGCGCCGTCCGGTAGTACCAGCCCCACTGGCCGTCCTCCAGCCGGCGCGCGACCCGCGAATCGCGGGTGTTGGGATACGGCGCCTTGCAGAGCACCTGCCAGCGACACAACTCGCCCTCCAGGTCCAGTGCCTCCTCCATCTTCACCGAGAGGAAGAGGTCCGGGTCGTCGCTGCGTTTCCACGCGGAGAGCGCTCCGTCGCGGTCCTCGGTGTCGTGGCTGCGGACCCGGGGTCCGACGCCGAACTCCGTCAGGAGTTCGTCCAACTGCTCCTGGATCGCATACGAGTGGCAGTGGACCAGCCCCTTCTCGTCGGGGTGGCGGACCATCGCCCGGACGATGGCCCGCGCGACCTTTGGCACGGTGTCGTCGCGGTGTTCGTAGGTCATCTTCCCCTGCGTGATGTCGTACAGCGGCCGGTTCCGTACGGGGAAGGTGTGGCCCACCTCCACGAGCGCCACGTCGGCGGGGTCCAGCCCGACGTTCCGGCAGAACGCGGCCTTGTTCAGGATGGTGGCCGACAGCAGCGCGAATCGGTTCCCCCGGTCCCAGACGGTGTGTTTGAGATACTTCTCGGGGTTCATCGGCTTGACCGTCACGGGCGCGTCCTCGCCGCCGTTCTGGTCGACGACCCACGTGGTCGCGCTCTCGGGGTCCCGGTAGTCCTCCCGAAACCACGAGAGGTCGCTGCGGAGCTTGGTGAGCGTGTCGCGCTCGGCCACCTCCTCGCCCGTGAGTTCGGCGTTGCCCCGAAGCTCCTTCACCCGGCGCTCGGTGACGTGTTCGATGCGCTCGGCGAACTCGACGGCCTCGTCCAGCCCGTCCAGGTCGGGGACGTCGAGTTCGTCCCAGAACGGAATGGTCGAGGGCGAGAGGTCGATGGTGGCGTACATCTCCGCCCACTCGCCGAGCCCGTGGGCCTCGTCGACGACGACCACGTCGCGTTTCCCGAACACGTCGCTGCCGGCGGTCTGCATGAAGTAGGCCAGCGTCATCGCGGCGATGCGGCGGTTCGAGGCGATGGCCCTATCCGAGAAGTACGGACACCGGTGTTTCACCTGGCAGTCGAACTCCCGTTCGCGGACACAGGGGGCCTGAGTCACCGGCGTGTCCGTCTCGCCCGGGAGGATGCAGTCGTAGTTGTTCTTTCCGCGGATGACACAGAGGTCCGAAAGCAGCGCGTCCTCGGCCACGTCGTCCAGTTGTGAGACCTGCGGCGTCGTGTAGTAGGCGTCGATGACCTGTTCCGGGGCGGCCTCGCCGGCGGTACGGGCCGAGCCCGCGATGGCCCTGGCGAGCAGTGACTTCCCGCTGCCGGTGGGCGCGCGGACGAGGACGACGGTTTTCCCGCTCTCGAAGGCCGCGCGGATGTCGGCGAGGGCCTGCTTCTGATTGCCCCGATGGCTCGGGGCCGGGAACTCGTCGGGAATCCGCGCGGGGTACACGAGAGGAGACAACGGGCGGGCGGGCCTAAACCTTTCCAGTCGGTACGTCCGCGAGGACGGCAACACGCCGCACCTGCCGCGGGCCATGGTCACACACGCTCTTCGTGATAGCGTGACTCTCAGAGCCCCTATGGCTCTACGCGGTGTACATTTGTCTACAGTAGCAGACGAAACGGTTGATTTCTTCAACGATACTGACGGCTACGGTTTCATCTCGACTGAGGACGTGGACGAAGGCGTTTTCTTCCACACAGAGGACGTTGGCGGTCCGGACCTCGAAGAAGGCAAGGAGATCGAGTTCGGTATTGAGTAGGCAGACGAGGGCCCCCGCGCGACGAACGTCGTCCGCAACTGATTCCCGTGTCCGGTCGCTTCGGCGACCACATCTGGTACTTTTTGTCGACGTTCACCGACGAGCGGAGGCGCTCTCAAGACCTATGGGTCTAGCGCCGCCACGTCAGCCGCCCGCACCTCGCGATCGTCAGGC
>PXQZ01000028.1 GCA_003021755.1 Halobacteriales archaeon QH_8_67_36
GAGGAGGGAAACCTCTTCGGCATCATCAACGTCGTCGATGGGCTCGTCCTCCTGCTCGTACTCGCGGTGCTGATCGCCGGTGCCGGTCTGGTCCTCGGCATCGGTGGCGGCAACACCGATCCAGCCCCGGTTCCTGAGACGGGGACGACGTTCGTCACACTCGATATGGGCACCCAACCGGATTACATCGTCGCCGCGCTCAACGAGGGCGACACCTACGCCCCGAACAACGCCTCGAACCTGACGATAACCGATATGTACCTCGCCCCACAGGGCGATCAGACACGTGTCATCGCCCGTGCTAAACTCCAAGGAATCACCCGCAACGGCACCCTCAACTACGCAAACGCGCCGCCGCGTCTGGGCCGCGTCCTCGCTATCAACACTGACACGTACAACGCAACCGGACGGATAAGCGACGTCGGCGACGGATCGAGCCTGAACACCAGTACCACGACCGTTGTGCTCCAGAACACGGTGTCGGCAGCGCATGCAAGCGCGGTCACCCCAGGAGACCGGATTACCGTGGCCGGTCGGCCGGTCGCAACCATCGAGGAGGTAGCTGTCTACCCGACAGGAAACCCGGAGAGGCAGCAAATATTGGTCGAGACAAACCTCTCGGCGCTCACACGGCAGAGCGTCCGCCACTTCGGCGGGACGACACTCCGCCCCGGACAGCAGCTGACGCTCCCCGGCCCGGGATACACGTTCGAGGGTCGCATCGAGCGAGTCGACGGCGGGCTCGACAGCGACTCGCTGACAAACCGGACGGTAACGCTCCAACTGGAGAGAGCACAGCCGGAGGTCGCGACAGCCATCCAGCCGGGCCAGACCGAGCGGGCCGGGGGGCGGACGACGGCGTACGTGACCGACGTGACCACGGAGCCCACGCCCATCATCGCCACGGCACAGAACGGCTCGGTCGTCGTCAGCGACCATCCGGTGCTTCGGGACGTGACGCTCACGACGGAGTTGCGAGTCAGCGAGACAGCGAACGGTGTCGCGTTCCGGGGCGAGCGGCTACAGTATGGCTCGACGGTCGTCCTCGACCTCGGACCAGTCACTGTGCAAGCGAGCGTCGCCAGTATCGGTCGGTAACTCATGGCATGGGACCGATCACGGACGGCACGGGCTCTTCGAGCGGTCCGGAAGCGGGTAACAGGAGCGAGCGACGGGTCGGCACTCATCGGCTCCGCGAGGGCGCTCGCGAACCGCAGCGAAGCGCTGGTCCGTAACTCGTACTGTTACCGCTGGCTGACGGCGGAGCCCGATCCGGAGATTATCGTCATCGACCTCCGGGAGACGCGTACAGTTGGACCGTTTATTCGGTTACTGGAGCGTGCCATCGGCCCAGTCGAACGAGCGTGGACGGGCTCGCGGCTGGCGTCGGTCACCACAGCAGCCGAGACAACGCTCGCATCCTCACGAACCGGACAGCTCCTCGCTACGCTACTGGAACCGCCGGAACCGCCCGAAGACGACGAAAAGATCGAGTAGCTATTCTACCGTCACACTCTTGGCCAGGTTCCGCGGCTTGTCGATGTTCCGACCCAGCTCCGCGGCGGTGTGATAGGACAGCAACTGCAGATGTGCGTTCGCCAGCACCGCCGCCGCCCGCTCGTGGGTCTCAGGGATCTCCAGCACGTGGTCGGCGTACCGGTGGACGTCGGTCTGGCCGTCGGTAATCGCCACCACGGGCGCGTCGCGGGCCTCGACTTCTTTGACGTTACCCACCGTCTTGCGGGCTTTCTCGTCGTCGCCGATGACCACGGCGAACACCGGGGTTTCGGAGGTCACGAGCGCCAGCGGGCCGTGTTTGAGCTCGCCGGCGGCGAAGCCCTCGGCGTGTTTGTACGTGATCTCCTTCATCTTCAGGGCGCCCTCCAGCGCGACCGGGAACTGGAGTCCGCGGCCGATGAAGAAGTACGCGCCGGCCCCGGTGTACGTCCCAGCGACTTCTTCAGCGCGGGACTCGTCGAGAATGCGCTGGAGGTCCCCGGGCAGTTCCCGCAGGGCATTGATAATATCGCGGGCGTCGTCGGAGTTGGTCATCCCCAGCGTGAGCAGGTTCAGAGCGGCCAGTTGCGAGGAGAAGGTCTTGCTGGCGGCGACGCCGATTTCGGGGCCGGCGCGGATGTAGAAGGCGTGGTCGCACTCGCGGGCCGCAGTAGACCCGACCGTGTTGGTGACCACGAGCGTTCGGGCGCCGCGTTTTTCGGCCGCCCGGAGCGCAGAGAGGGTGTCGGCGGTCTCGCCGCTCTGGGTGACGCCGACGACCAGGGCGTCGCCGACGGGTGGGACCGAGGTGGCGTACTCGCTGGCGAGGAACGCCTGGGCGGGGATGCCGGCCTCGCGGAACAGCTGAGCGCCGTAGAGCGCGGCGTGATACGAGGTCCCGCAGGCGACGAACTGGACGCCGGTCGGCGAGAGGTCGCCCAAGTCGCCCAGATCGACGGTGCCGGCCATCTCGTCGACGCGCTCGCGGAGACACTGCCGGAGCGCCCGGGGCTGTTCGTGGATCTCCTTTAGCATGTAGTGGTCGTAGCCGCTCTTGCCGGTCTCCTCGGGATCCCACTCGACGGTGTCGACCGCCTTCTCGACGACGAGGCCGTCCGAATCGGTGACTGCCCAGCCGCTCGCATCGAGGCGGGCAAACTCGCCGTCGTCGAGATACACCACCTGGTCGGTGAAATCCCGGAAGGCGGGAACGTCGCTGGCGAGGTAGGTCGCATCGCCGTCCAGTCCCAGCACGAGCGGGGAGTCGTTGCGTGCCGCGAAGATGGCCTCGGTCCCGGCGACGACGGCCGCGATGGCGTAGCTCCCCTCCAGCCGGGCGATGGCCTCGTGGACGGCGGCCTCGGGCTCCGCGCCCGCCGCCAGCGCGTCCTCGATGAGATGGGGGACGACCTCGGTGTCCGTATCCGAGGTGAAGGTGTGGCCGGCGGCGACCAGTTCGTCGCGCAGGCGCTGGTAGTTCTCGATGATGCCGTTGTGGACGACGGCCACGTCACCCGTGCAGTCCTGGTGTGGGTGGGCGTTGCCGTCGGTGGGCGGCCCGTGCGTGCTCCAGCGGGTGTGGCCGATGCCGGCCGAGCCCGTCAGCGACATCTTCGAGAGGGCGTCACGGAGGTCGTCTATCTTCCCCGAGGCCTTGCACAGCGACAGCGAGTCGCCGGCCATCGCCACGCCGGCCGAATCGTAGCCGCGGTACTCCAGTTTCGAGAGGCCATGCACCAGCGTATCGAGGGTCTCGTCGCCGCGGCCGACACAGCCGATGATTCCGCACATCAGCGGGTCACCTCCGCACCCTCTGCGACGTTGCCACGCACGGTCACGCCCACGTCGAGGCGGGCCTTCGGCCCGACGAGCGATCCCGGCGTGAAGCTGACGTTACCCCGAGCGCGCGCCCGGTCGGCGATCACTGCCCCGAGACGCTGCTCCTCGAAGATTTTCGTCCCGACCTGGACGTCGGCCGGGCCGGAGGGCACCACTGTGCTCGCGCCCAGATGGACGTCCTGTCCGGTGACGGTGTCCAGCAGCGTCGACCCGGGGTCGATACGCGTGTCGGCGTCGATGACGCTGTCCTGCACGACGGCGTTTGCGCCGACGGTGACGTTGCTGCCAAGCGCCGTGTTCGGCCCGATGACGGCGTCGGGCCCGACCTCGCAGTCCTGGCCGACGACGACCGGCCCCTGCAGGACCGCCTCGCGGTGGACGGTCGCCGAGTCGGCTATCCACACCCCGTCGCTACGGGCCGCCTCGACGACCCGGCCCCGGGAGAGCACCCCGCGGGCTACGGTCAGCAGGTCCCACGGGTAGGTGGCGTCGACCCACATCCCGTCGACTTCGACGCCGCGGACCCGGTCGCGTTCGATGAGACGCTCCAAGGTGTCGGTCAGAGCCAGTTCGCCCGCCTGTCGGGGCGTCTCCTCGATGGCCGTGAAGATGTCCGACGAGAAAGCGTAAACGCCACCGTTGATGAGGCGGTAGTCGCCGTCGCGGGGTTTCTCGACGAGCTTCTCGATGTCGCTGCCCCGGACCTCGACGGCCCCGTACCGGCTCGTCTCCTGACGCTCGACGACGGCCAGCGTCGGGTCGCTCGTCTCGGCGAAGCTGTCGGCGACGGCCGACACCGTCCCGGCGTCGATGAGCCGGTCGCCGTTGAGCACGAGCACCGAGCCGCCGACGGCCTCGCGGGCCTGCAGGAGCGCGTGGCCGCTCCCCAGTTGCTTGTGCTGTGTGACGTAGGTGACCGGCACGTCCCGGTAGGTCGGTCCGAAGTGGTTCTGGACGCGGTCGCGTTTGTAGCCAACGACCGCGACGAGTTCCTCGACGCCCGCCTCGACCAGGGCGTCGAAGACGTGTTCGAGAATCGGGCGGTTCCCCGCGGGCAGCATGGGTTTGGGCCGATTGCGGGTCAGCGGCCGCAGTCGGGTCCCCTCGCCAGCGGCGAGCACCACCGCCGTATCGATGTCCATACCTGTATCACTGTAAGGAGGGATTTGAATATGGCGGGCATAATATCACGAGATTTGCCAGCGCGGGTCAAAATCGCAGTCCGGGGGCGTCCCTGAGGGGATTCGAGAGTGACCGTTCTGTCGCGGGCCTCCCTGCATTACCGGCCGCCTTCGGGGACGCTTCAGAACTGTCCTCCGGTCGGAACCGAGCTACTGCGCTGCGATTCCCTTCAGACTCGCGGCTCCGCCACTCGCTATCGAGGCGCTACGCGCCCCGCGGTCACCGCGTCGCTTCGAGGTCGGCGCCCTCGCTACTGCTCTCCCATCCCGTCCCCAGCCACCCGCCGCCCCTTCGTCGTCAGCGACACCTCGGTGCGCTCGCGCAGGACGCTGATGACGTCGAGTTCGATGAGGCGGTCGAAGATGGCTTCGGTCTTCTCGACGTCGATGCCGACGAAGTTCGGGATGTCGAAGGGCGACACACCCGAATGCAGGGCCATGATGACGCGTTTCTCCGTCGAGGAGAGATCCAGGTCGGCGCGGTTCTGCTCGACGCTGTCTTCGAGCATCGTCCGGAGGACGGTAGCGTGGAACTCCTCGCCGGCGAGGTGGCTCTCGACGCTTGTCTCGCCCTCGCTGTGTTCGACCTGGATGACGGTCCGTTCCTCCCCGGTGACCTGTTTCTCCTCGACGGTGAGGTCGCCGATGTCGGCCCGGTCGATGTCGACGGCCTGCCCGTCGGCCATGGCGAGGCGCAGAGCCTCGTCGGAGACCTTCAGCCGGCCCTTCGTCCACTCGTTGCTCTGGACGACGCCGCCCTTCACCGCGGGGTGCCGGGCGAGGATGACCGCGCCGTCCAGGCTCGCCCGGTAGAAGTCGGTCTCGAAGGCCTCGTGGGTCGAGGCCGAGACCAGGAGGACGTCCTCGCCGACGTGGAGGGCGACGTAGTCGGAGACGCCGGCGCTCCGCTGGTTCACGTCGAACCGGTCGGCGATGCGGTCGATGTCGGTCAGCGCGACCTGTCGCTTCCCGTCGGCGATGAGCGCGATGCGCTCGGTCGTGAGGACGATTCGGCAGTCCTGCCACTCGGCGTCGGTGAGCCGCTGGCCCTGCGAGACCGCCTGCAGGTACCGGCCCTGCATGTCGGCGATTTTCTTCTCCGTGTCGCTCATGCGCCGCTCTCGTGGCGTCGTTGTCGAGGCCGGCGCAAATAGGTTCCGCCGCGAGTGTCGATACTGAGAACGGCCCGGTCGTGTTCATCCCGCGCATAGAGAACGGGGCCGTATCCGCGGGCTAGCCGCCGAACACGGCGAGGCGACTGTCATGGTGGAACTGCCGAGCGACATCGACCTGCGCGAAGTCGTCGATACCGTCGTAGGCGCCTGGGACGACACTGATCGCGAAACACGAGACCAAACGGCCTGTCGAGACCGACACGGGGTTTCGCGAACACCTGTCCGGCCGGCTCTCGGACCAGCAGGCGACCGTGTTACAGGCCATACCACAGCGGCTGCTTCGAATGGCCCTGCGAGACCGCCGCCGAAGAATTCGCCGACTCACCGGCTGTCTCCGCACCGACGCTCCGCAATCATCTCGGGAAGGCCCAGCAGAGGCTCCTGACCGCGTTCTTCGCCGAGGAATGAAAATACCTTCGAAAGAATCAAGTCGGTGAATCTAATTTCATTGTTTCGAT
>PXQZ01000029.1 GCA_003021755.1 Halobacteriales archaeon QH_8_67_36
CAGTTTGGCGCCCTCGCCGATGAACTTGTGGACGAGTTCGGAGCCGGCCATCTTGATGAAGGTGGCGTCGGTCTCGTTGGCGACGGCCTTGGCGAGCATCGTCTTGCCGGTGCCGGGCGGACCGTGCAGCAGGACGCCGCTCGGGGGCTCGATGCCCACGTCGCGGAACTGCTGGGCGTTCACGAGCGGTTCCTCGACGGCCTCTCGGACCTCTATCATCTGTTCTTCAAGCCCGCCGATGTCGTCGTACGCCACGTCGGGCGAGCGCTCGACTTGCATCGCCTGGGCGCGCGAATCCGTCTCGGCTTCCAGGATCTGCTTGACGCTGAAGGAGTCGTTGATAGCGACGCGGTCCCCGGCTTCGAGCGTCTCGCGGATGGAGGGCGAAACCTCGGTCAGCACTTCCTGGTTGTTGCCGTGCTGCTTGACGACGACGCCGTCGTCGGTCAGCTCCTCGGCCGTCGCGATGTAGAGCGAGGAGGTCTTCAGCGTCTCGTTTTCCCGTTCGAGCTGATCGACGTCCTCGGAGAGGTCGGCCTGGCGCGACTGGGTGCTGTCGAGCTGTTCCGTGAGCTGTTCGTTGACGCGGACTATCTCTTCGAAATGGTCCCGGAGTGCCCCGAGACGCTCTTCGGGCGTCATCTCTGGGTCGAGGTCGAGGCGTGGTCGTTCCGGAAGCGAGGGACTGCGCGACATTTGACTGCCCGGTACTACACGGTTGAGACTAAAAGTGCCTTTGGGTCACAGACCGGCGATTGAGAGTCTCGTCGGCCCGTGACACCAGTCGATAGGTCTACTGGAGGCTGGCGAACTCGTCGAGATACTCGCCGTAGGTCGACAGGGCCGACTCGATCGGGTCGGGCGAGGCCATATCGACGCCCGCGCCGCGGAGCAGTTCCAGCGGGTACTCCCGGGAGCCACTGGAGAGGAAGTCGATGTAACGCCGTGCGGCGGGCTCGCCTTCGTCGAGGATGCCGTCGACGAGCGCGACCGCAGCCGAAATCCCGGTCGCGTACTGGTAGACGTAGAACGCACGGTAGAAATGCGGGATGCGCATCCACTCGCGGGCGATGCGGTCGTCCAGTTTCGCGGGCGCATAGTAGTCGCCCTTCAGGTCGGCATAGAGGTCGTCCAGCCGGTCCGGGGTCAGGGGCTCGCCGGCCTCGGCCATCTCGTGGGTCCGGTGTTCGAACTCGGCGAACATCGTTTGCCTGTAGAGCGTCGAGCGAAACCGTTCGAGATACTCGTTGAGGACGTGCCGACGCAGTTGCTCGTCCTCGACGGTGTCGAGCAGGTGATGGGTCAGCAGCGTTTCGTTGACGGTACTGGCGACTTCGGCGACGAATATCTCGTAGCCCGAGTAGACGTAGGGCTGGGACTCGCTGGTGTATTCCGAATGCATCGAGTGGCCCAGTTCGTGGGCCAGCGTGTACATCGACTCCACGTCGTCCTGGTAGTTCATCAGAATGAACGGCTGGGAGTCGTAGGTGCCACCGGAGTAGGCGCCCGACTGCTTGTGTTTGGTCTCGTAGACGTCGACCCACCGCGAGTCGAGGCCCTCCGCGAGTCGGGACTGGTAGTCATCGCCCAGCGGTGCGACGGCCTCGGTGACGTACTCACAGGCCTGCTCGTAGCTGACCTCGGGCGACTCCTCCTGGACGAGCGGGACGTAGAGATCCCACATCCGCAGGTCGTCGCCGTCAGTAGTGTCCGCCTTGAGTTCGGCGTGGCGGTGGAGTTTATCGAGGTTGTCACGGACCGTCTCCACGAGCGTGTCGTACACCTCGACGGGGACGTTGGGGCCATCCAGCGCCGCCTCGCGGGCAGTGTCGTAGTTTCTCGCCCTGGCGAGTTTCACGTCCGTCTTGACCGCGTTCTTGTAGGCGGTGCCGACGGCGTTTCTGACCCCGTGCCACTCGTCGTAGAAGGCCTCGTACACCCGCTGGCGGAAGTCCCGGTTCGGGTGTTTCTGCAGCGTCGTGAAGTTGTTTAGCGTGATTTGTTGCTCACCGTCTCGCGGTTCATCGCCGCTCGAACCGTCCGAGGCGCTTCGCGCCTCGCTCCCCTCGACGGTCGGGAACTCCATGTCGGCGTTGGCCAGCATGTTGTACACCTCGCCGGCGGCGCCGGTGACTTCGCCCAGTTCCGCCAGCAGGTTCTCGACTTCCGTCGAGCGGGTGTGGGGTTTCATCCGCAGCACGTCGTCGAGGTAGTGGTCGTACTCGGCGAGCGCGGGCTCCTCGTCGAGTAGCTCGTCGATGTCGGCCTCGGTCAGCTCCTGTAGCTCGGGTTCGAGGAACGAGGCTGCCGAACTCGCGTCGGAGGACAGCGACTGCGAGCGAGCGGTCAGCGCCTGATACGTGTCGTCGGTCGTGTCTTCGTCCCGGCGCATCCGGGCATAGGAGGCGACGTTCGAGACTTTCCGCATCAGTTGCTCGTAGGTCTCCAGGGTCGCGAGGAGCGTAGCGGCGTCGTCCGTACAGCGGCCCTCGTAGGCCGCCAGGTCCTCGGCCAGTTCTTCGGCTTCCTCGTAGGCCTTCTCCCACGCCTCGTCGTCCGCGTAGAGGGATTCGAGGGCCCACTTGTACTCCTCGTCGATGTCGTCGCGTGCTGGTACCGAACTCATGGCTCGGCGTAGGGAAGGCGCCGAAGTAAGCCTTTCCGGGCCAGCAATGCGTTGATTCGGTGGTACGAGTGCTGCCGTTGGCAGCCGGAACGCCCCGTTAGCAGTGTCCGCTACCACTGCTGCAGATGGCCGGAAAGCCCCGACTGGCTCCGGCCGGGGGACTCGCTCCGCTCGCTCCAGTGCTCGCGTCGCCTGCCGTCCCGGAGCCACTCGCCCCTTCAGTCCTCCCGTGGCTGGGTGGTCGAACAGCGCCGGGTGGGGCTGAAAAGGGCGGCCAGCTACACGAACCCCGGTGAAGGAAGGAAGCACTGGGGTGAACGGACTGAGCGACGGCCGCCCGACTCTCAGGGCCCGAGGACAGCAACGGGGTTTACCACTTCCGGGGTCATAGCTGGCAACGGAATGGCAGCATCCGGCGAGGACGTACGGCAGTTTCCGCGCCCGCCACAGGAGTTCACCGACCGCGAGGACCGGACGGTCCGGATGACGGCGTACGACGGCGAGGCCGAGCCCCTGGTCGCGATGTACACCGACTTCGACGCCGACTCCCGCTCCCAGGGCGTCCCGCCGCGGGAGGAACCCGCCGTCCACGAGTGGGTCGAGAGGCTGCTCGAAACGGGCCACAACGTCGTCGTCTGGCACGACGAGTGGCCGGTCGGCCACGCCGTCCTCATCCCCGTCGAGGACGCCAGCGCGGAACTGGCCATCTTCGTCCACCCCGACTACCAGTCGGCCGGCATCGGCACGCGGCTTATCGAAGTATTGCTGAGGCACGGACGGGAAGAAGGCGTCGAACACGTCTGGCTGGCGGTCTCCCAGCGAAACCACGTCGCAATGCGTGTCTACCGCGCGGTCGGGTTCGAGACACGGCTGCGCGAACACGTCGAAATCGAGATGGAACGCGACCTTTAGCGGAGTTACTTGTAATCCGCGAACGTCGGCCGGTCGCGGTCGCCCGGGAACTCGTCGACGGGAACCGAAACCTGCTCGCCCTCGTCCATCTCCTTCAGCGTCACCTCGTCGTTTTCGAGGTCCTGCTCGCCGACGATGACGACCGTCTCGGCGTTGACGTCGTCAGCATACCCAAGCTGTGAGCCAAAGGAGCGGCCGGCGATGTCCGTCTCGACGACGTGGCCGTTCTCGCGGAGGTCGCGGGCGATTCGCGCGGCGGTCGGCCGCGTGTCGCCCACCTGCAGGACGTAGTAGTCGGTCGACAGCGCCTCCTCGGGCCAGACGCCGGCGCGCTCACACAGCAACTGGAGCGTGGCATGACCCGGGGCAAAGCCCACGGCGGGCGTCGGCTGGCCGCCAAAGCCCTCGATGAGGTCGTCGTAGCGACCGCCGCCGAACACGGAGCGAGAGACCTCGCCCGTCGCGTCGAAACACTCGAAGACTACACCCGTGTAGTAGTCCAGCCCGCGGGCGGTCGACAGCGAGAGGGTGAGCCGGTCGCGCACGCCGAAGTCCGCCGCCGCGTCGAGCACCGCCCGGAGGTTCTCGATGGCGCCGGCCACGGTTTCGGAGCGGTCGGCGAGTTCGTCGAGGTCGTCCTCGCCGGTCTCAAGCAGGTCGTCGAACGCCTCGACGTCGTCGTAGTTCAGCCCGGCCTCGTACAGCAGGTCAAGATACTCGTCGCGGTCGACCTTCGCGCGCTTGTCGACTGCGCGGATGGCCTCGCGGGTGTTCACGTCCGCGTCGAACGATTCCAGCAGCCCCGAGAGGACGTCACGGTGGGAGACCCGAATCTCGAAGTCCCCGTCCCCGAGCCCGAGGTCTTCGAGCATGTCGACGGCGACGGCCAGAATCTCGGCGTCGGCGTCGGGCTCGCTGGAGCCGAAAATGTCGACGTTGGTCTGGTAGAACTCCCGGAACCGGCCCTGCTGGACCTGTTCGTAGCGCCAGAACGGCCGCGTGGAGACCCACTTGATCGGTTTCTGAAGCTCCTGCTGTTTGGCGACGACCATCCGCGCCACGGTGGGCGTCAGCTCCGGGGTCAGGGCCACCGAGCGGCCACCCTTGTCCTCGAAGCTGTAGAGCTCCTCGACGATTTCCTCGCCGCTCTTGTCCGTGTACATCGCTGTGGGCTCTAGGGCCGGCGTCCCGATGTCCCGGAAGCCATAGCGCCTGGCGGTGGCCTCGATGGTGTCCATCGCCCAGCGCCGGGCGCCCATCTCCTCGGGGTAGAAGTCGCGAAACCCCTTGACGGAGTCGTACATACCTCCGCGTACAGCGAGGGCGCGCTTGAAACTGTTCGTTTGCCCCGACCTCCGCACTCCTGTCACTCGATGTGGATATTCCGTTTAGTCCGGGGTGAAAAGAGTTACGCAGACCTGCCACAGGACTGCGAACGGTGACATGCTCTGTCTCCTCGCGCTGGTGTCGAGCGCGTACGCAGTACTGAACGAGGTCTGGCCACTCGCCGGCCTGTTCCTTGTCGGACTGGCCCTGGCCGTTCAATCATACAGAGCCGTCGAAGGGAGCCCGGGTCCCGAGGAGTGCGACTAGTCCCCGACGCGTCGGCGACTGGAAACAGCTACCGCCGACCCCGCACCCGCGACTGAGTGTGGTCCGGAAAGACATCGCCGACGGCCCCCGCTCCATGCGCCTCGGCGAGCAGCGCGCGGAGTTCCACCTCGTAGTCGGCCTTCGCGATCGCCTCGCTCGGCCCCGTCTCGACCACCAGTTTCTCGGCGACCATCTCGTCGATCGCACCCCGGCCGATACCGGCGAGCGGCGCGAGGTAGTCCACGCCGAAGCGGTCCTCGACGCTCCGGGCGAACGGGCGGTCGATTGTCGGGACGCGGTCGTCCCGTCGAGTGCCATCGGCGACGGCGTCGAACTCGCCACGTGCCGATGCGAGGCGTTCGACGGCGTGCTCGTGGACCCGCTGGATACCGTTGCGCGGGTAGCCGTCGTCGTGCATCCGTTCGACGGCCGTCCCGGCCACGTCGGGGTCCAGGTCGACCGTCTCGTGGGCGAAGCCGAGCGCATCGGCAGCCTCGCGGGCGGGGTCGGGGTCGACGACGCCGAAGCTAGCGGTGACGAGTGTCACATCATAGAAGTCTTCAAGAAGGAGTGCCGCCAGTGTGGAGTCCTTGCCGGCGCTGTACAGCAGGCCCGCGCGCATCTACCGGCGCTTGATGTCGAAGCTCTTCGAGTCGGGCGTCAGCTCCGAGAGGAGCTGTTTCATCTGGTCCTCGTCGATGGTGTCGCCGACGCGGCCGCTGCGGGCCAGCGCGACTATCTGCTGTTCGACCTGCTCGCCCACCTCGGGCTTTGACATCTTGACCGTGTTGAGCCGCTTGCGTGCGCCGTCGGTCAGGTGCTGGCGGAGGATGGCCTTCTTCTGGGCCTCGGCTTGCTCCTGTGCGGCCTGCTGGGCCTCGGCGTCGCCCTCGCCCTGTTGCTCCCTGAGCTGTTCCATCTTCTTCTTGCGGAGTTCTTCGAGCTCCTCCTCGCTGGGGTCACCACTCATAGATACCAACAGTTACCGGGTTCGGCCGGAAAACGATTTCGGAGCCGCAGTTACGCGTAGCGTTCGAGTTCGGGACGGTCGAGGTCTTCGAGGACCTCGCCGGCGGTGTCGTCGAGCAGGCTGTGACCCTCGCCGGTGACGCGTCGGCCGTCGGCCTCGCTGGTCTCGACGTAGCCCGCGTCTTCGAGCTGCTGGAGCGCGGTGCGAACGATGGCGCCCGACCCCTCGGCCTTCTGGTGCGGACGGACGCGGTAGCGGGTGGTCCCCTGCTTGGCGGTGCCGTACTCGGCCTTGAGCGCGTTGACGCCCATCGGGCCGTCGACGGCGACTTTCCGGAGCAGGCTGGCGGCGCGTCGCTCCCAGAAGTCCGGCTGTTCGGGCGGGAGTTCGCGGTCGACGCCGGTCTTGGCGACGGCGGTCCACTCGGGGGCCTCGATGTCGTCTTCGTCCTCGAACGTCTCGGTGAGGGCCTCGATGAGAGCCTCTGCGGGCACGTCGTAGAGTGTCGTCATTGGCCCTTGCTTCCCGTCGGCGTCATTTAAGCGCATCGTTGTCCGGTCCGGGACGTGAACGGTCGACACGCCGGCTGGAGCCTCGCTACCGCTCCGCGGCTCACAACGTCGACGCGTCGCTTCGGGGCCTCCAATCGGTCGGCCTCACGGCTGTTTCGCGGCTCTCAACGGTCACCACGTCGCCCCGGGGACTCTCGCGTCGCTCGGTTCCTCACTCCTTGGCGCTCGCGGTCGCGCGGTCGGCGCCCAGTGCGCTCGCCACGCCGGCACCGACGAGCATCGGCAGCAGATACGTCGCCCCGCGGTGGATGAGCACCGCGGAGGCCGCCACGGCCGCCGGGACGGCGGTCGTCGAGACGAGCAGCGTCACCAGCACCGTCTCGATGGCACCCGACCCGCCGGGTAGCGGGGCCAGACTGGCGATACTGCCGACGGGCACCACGAGCAGGGGGACGGAGGCCGGGACCACATAACCCACGGCGTACAGCGAGAGCCACAGCGAACAGGCGAGAGCGGCCCACCCCAGCGCCGAGAAGCCGAGCGTCTGGAGCAGCGTCCGCCGGTCGGTCGCGATGCGTTCGATGGCGGCGAAGAAGCTCTCGATGCGGGCCGCGATGCGTTCGGCCGTGGGCGGCGACCACTTCGGGACGACGCGGCCGACCCACCGGATGACGGGGGTGAGCAGCCGGACGACAGCGTCCTCCAGTTCATAGCGGTAGCGCCAGCCGACGAAGGCGGCGACCGGCAGCCCGACCGCCAACGCGGCGACGGCGCCGGCGGCAAAGAGGAGGTCCCGGCCCAGCCGGACGGCGCTCGCCGCCACGAACGTGAAGCCGGCGACGGCAAACCCCACGGAGGGGACGAAGTGAGCCGTATCGATGCTGGCGATGGCGGCCAGTCCGGTCTCGTACTCGGTGTCGGCCGCCGAGGAGATGAGCAGCGCCGAGAGGGGTTCGCCGCCGGCCTGTCCGAAGGGGGTGACGTTGTTCGAGAAGACGGCGCCGGCGTAGGCGAGCACCGCCACGTGGGTCCGAACGGGACTGCCCAGCGCCCGCAACACTGACCACAGTGCCAGCCCCCACGCCGTGAGCCAGACGACGGCGACAGCACCGACGAGAGGGAGTATCGCGGGGTCCGCCGAGAGCAGCGCCGAGACGGTCCGGTCGACGCCGACGACCCACACCAGTACCGCGAGCACGGCGAGCGCGCCGACGAACCCGGCGAGCGTCGCCGCGCGATTGCCGTCCATATCACATCGGTGGGCCGACTGGGGTTTGAACGTACCGCACTATCCACGGTGGTTTTTACCCGGGGGACCGACACCCCGATATGGACGAACAGACCGCACTCGGGGTCATCGGCGACCGGCTGCCGGCCGCCGGCGACGACTGCGCCGTGGTCGACGAGCAGGTCATCACGACCGACATGCTCCACGACCGGACGGACTTTCCCGAGGGGACGACCCGCTACACCGCCGGCTGGCGGGCCGTCGGCGCGTCGCTGTCGGACGTGGCCGCAATGGGGGCCAAGGCTACGGCCGCAGTCGCAGTGTATGCCGCCCCCGAGTTCGAGGAGGGGGAGCTGTCGGCCTTCCTTGACGGTGCAACGGCGGTCTGTGCGGCGGTCGGTGCCGAGTACGTCGGCGGCGACCTCGACGGCCACGACGAGTTCACCGTCGCCACGACTGCGCTGGGCGAGACGGACGACCCCGTTCGGCGCTCCGGGGCCGAACCCGGTGACGCCGTCTGTGTCACCGGGACGCTCGGCCGGACGGCCGCGGCCATCCGGCTGTTCGAGCGTGGTGACACCGACGCGGCCAATGAACTGTTCCGGTTCGAGCCCCGCGTGGCCGCGGGCCGGGCGCTGGCCCCGCACGCGTCGGCGATGCTCGACTCCAGTGACGGCCTGGCCCGGTCGGTCCACCAGCTCTGTGCGGCGAGCGACTGCGGCGCGGCACTGACCGGACCGCTACCGATCGACAAGCGGGTCGAAGAGGTGGCCGCAGACGCCGACGACCGGCGTGAACTGGGGGCGTTCTTCGGTGAGGACTTCGAACTGGTCTGTACAGTGCCCGAAGCCGAGGTGGCGACAGTACAGGACGCGACGCCCTGCCCGCTCCACCGGGTCGGAACTGTCACCGAGTCGGGCGTCACGCTCGACGGAGCGGCACTGCCCGACCGCGGTTACTCCCACTGAGAGCGGTTTATCGGTCGGCCGCGAGCGTCAGCGCCACCTGTTCGACGGCTCTGGCTGCGGCGCCTTCCCGCTCCTCGTGGGTCAACGCGACTGGCGGGTCGTCGGCCGACTGACCGGGTTTGGAGAACATGTGCTATCAGGGAAGACGTGCCGTAGCCAGGTATAAACAGTGGATACTTCACATCCGTTTATACGATTCGCGTGATTTCAGCCATCGAGAGTGGGAACCCGAATCATCGATCGTTTCGTAAAACACGGCTTACACCGTTCGCTGGGCAGCGAGCGAACCTCAGACGGCGACTATCTCGAACGGGATAGGTGTAAAACAGGCCAGTCCGAGCCCGAACGTGAGTACGCCCAGCACCGCACGTCGCCGGTCGAGGGGCTCGTCGGCGGTCGGTCTGGCGGGGCCGGCGTAGGCCATCCCCGCCGAGAGCAGGCCCCAGAACACCCACAGCGTCCAGACGCCGTAGCCGACTGGTGGGGCGTCCTGCGTGAGATAGAGAAAGCCCGCGAGCGCGAACAGCCCTCCGGGAACGGCGGCGGCGACGGTTTCCTGGCGCTGGCCGACGATGGCGCGGACGATGTGGCCCCCGTCCAGCTGGCCGACGGGCAGGAGGTTCAGGAAGGTGAAAAACATCCCCGCCCAGCCGGCGAAGACGACGGGGTGGACCGCCTCCGCCGGGCCGACGGCGGACCCGATGCCCAGCGTCGTGACGAACGCTTCGATGGCTTGCATGAGCAGGGGGTCGTGGAAGTCGATGGCGTACTCCCCGCCCGCCTGGACGCGCTCGGGCACCGCTATCGGGTCGAGCGTGAAGCCGATGACGGTGACGATGACGGTGGCGACCAGTCCCGCGAGCGGCCCCGCGACGCCGATATCGAAGAGGGCACGTCGGGAGGGGATGCGGTCGCGGATGTTGATGACGGCGCCCATCGTTCCCAGCAGCGAGGGAAACGGGATGAAGTAGGGCAGTGTCACGTCGACGCCGTGGTAACGTGCGGCGGCCGAGCAGCAGGAGGACGTTGAGCCACGGTATCCCGCCGTCGTCTTTGGGTTCGGCGACCAGCGCGTACTGCTGTGCCCCGGGCGCACCGTCGGCCGGCTGTGCCGGGGGCTCAGGGGCCGGTCGTCCGGGTACCTGGGGGGCTGGCTGGCGCTCCAGTGACAGCGAGTAGCCCGACTGCGAGAACTGGGGCCGGAGCGTCTCGACGACGGCGTCGGGTCGGACCAGCGGCTCGCCGAAGTACCGGACGGTGTCGTCGCGCCGGTCGACGGCTACCACGTGAAAGACACCGGCGAGTTCGTCGGGGGACGGCGCGTCATCGCCGTGGCTACTCATCGGCTACGGGTAGACCATGAGGACATTAATATTCGGTGTTCCGGACCGGTGCGGGGAGGGTGTGACCGTCGCTACGCAGGCTCGATGCGCCAGGTGGTCGCGCTCGTGTACGACCACTTCTCGACGTGTATCTCGGTCGCGCTGTCTTTCAGTTTGACCATCAGCGCGCCGATTTCTTTGGGGGAGAGCCCAACCTCGTCCGCGATGAACTTGCTCTTGAAGTACATCTCGCCGTCTGCCGCTTTCTCCGCGAGGAACGACTTGAGTCGCTGTTCTTTCGAGGGCTCTTCCTCGCTGGAGGGCTGCGTAGTTGCGCTCATCTATGTCACCTCGTCTCTCCGGTAGTCCGGGAACAGCATATAAAGAAAGGAAGGTTCGCGTCGCTTCGGGGACTTTCAGGTCAAATCAGCGTAAATAGTACTCTTTACGAACGTTTCTACAGCCCCGAGACGTTTTATTCGCTGCTCTGAACGCTTCGTTTGGGTGCGCTGAACACCGCATATTCGGCCCCGTAAAACGGCGAAGAGTGCTTGCTTCTCCCCCTTTTAGCGGCATATGTTTCCTCGTTCGCGTCAGACGCTCAGGGCGCTCACGTCCCGGCTTGGTAACGCTTAAGCGCCCTTCGCGGTTACGCCGGGTCAATGAGAGTCGTCGTCAACGTCGGTGGGAGCGTCCTCGCCCCCGACCTCGAGCCCGACCGGGTAGCCGACTACGCAGCCGCCATCGAGACACTCGACGGAGCGGGCCACACGGTGGGGGTTGTCGTCGGCGGCGGCCCCACGGCCCGGGAGTACATCACCACCGCCCGGGAACTGGGCGCAAACGAGATAGCACTCGACCAGCTGGGTATCGCCGTCACCCGGCTGAACGGTCGCCTGCTCATCGCCGCACTGGACGACCGCGCGGTCCCGACGCCGGCCGAGAGCTACGAGACCGGCCGCGAGGCCGTTCGCCGCGGGGACATCCCCGTGTTGGGCGGTATCGTCGCCGCGCAGACGACCGACGCCGTCGCCGCCGCCTTCGCGGAGTACGTCGGCGCGGACCTCCTGGTGTACGCCACCTCCGTCAACGGCGTCTACGACACCGACCCCAACAGCGACGCCGAGGCGACCTGCTTCGACCGGCTGACCGCCCGTGAACTCGTGAGCGTCATCGCCGACATGGAGATGAACGCCGGCTCCAGCGCCCCGGTCGACCTGCTCGCGGCCAAGGTGATAGAGCGGTCCGGCGTTCGGACTATCGTACTGGACGGAACCGACCCCCAGCGCGTCGTCGACGCGGTCCGAAACGACGCGTTCGACGGGACGGAGATCGTCCCGGAGCGATAGATGGCCGAAGACCCGTACGAGGTCGGCCGCGGCAGCAAGCGGGCGTTCTGGGCCGAGTCGGTCGCCGACGTCATCGAGGCCCGCGACCCCGAGGAGCCGGTCGTCGTCAAGGGCGGCGTCTCCCCCTCCGGCGTCCCCCACATCGGCCACTTCAACGAGATCATGCGGGGCTACTACGTCGCCGAGGCACTGCGCGACCGGGGGCACGAGGTCCGCCAGGTGTTCACGGCCGACGACAAGGACCGACTACGGGCGGTGCCCCGACGGCTCGCGGACCTGGACTGGAACGTCGTCGGACTGGGAGAGGTCGACGCGGGTGCGCTCGGACGGAACCTTGGGAAGCCCTACACGGACATCCCGGACCCCTTCGACTGTGACTGTGGCTCCTACGGCGCCCACTTCACGAACCTGCTGAGGAAAAGCGCCGAACTGGTCGGCGTCGACGTGGAGTTCGTCTCGAACACGGAGCTGTACGCCGACGGCGAGTTCGAGGCCGTCACCCGGCGCGTGCTGGAGCGGGCCGACCGCGCCCGCGAGGTGCTCAAAGAGTACCAGAGCAAGGTCGACGACGACTACGTCCCGTTCCTGCCCCAGTGTTCGGAGTGCGGGAAGCTCACGGAGGGCGTCACCGAGGTGGACCTCGACGCCGGCGAGGTCCACTACGTCTGTGAAGACGTAGAGGCCGGCGACCGGACCATCGAGGGGTGTGGCCACGAGGGCGTCGCCACCCTCCGGGAGGGGAAACTGCCCTGGCGCTTCGAGTGGCCCGGCCAGTGGGAGATTCTGGGCGTGGACTTCGAGCCGTTCGGGAAGGACCACGCCGAGGGCTCCTGGCCCTCCGGCGAGGACATCGCCGAGAACGTGCTGGACATCGAGCCGCCGGTGCCGATGGTGTACGAGTGGTTCACGCTCGAAGGCGAACCCCTCTCCTCCTCCTCGGGCAACGTCGTCACCGTCGACGAGGTGCTGGAGGTTCTCGAACCCGAAGTGCTGCGGTACTTCTTCGTGAAGAACCCCCGCAAGCAGCGGGACTTCTCCGTCGAGAACGTCGACCAGCTGGTCGACGAGTTCGACCGGTTCGAGCGCGTCTACTTCGGCGAGGAGGACGCACTCCGGAGCGAAGGCGAGCGTGAACTCGCCCGGCGGGCCTATCCGATGGTCGTCGACGAGCCCCGCGAGGAGCGCGTCCGCATCCCCTACACCTTCGCCGCCGTCCTGGGGATGACCGAGGACCCCGCGGTCCGCGAGCAGATAGCCAGAAAGGAGGGCCACATCCCCGACGACGCCCCGGAGTGGGCCGTCGAGGACGCCCTCGCTCGCGTCGAGCAGGCCCAGCACTGGGCGCGCCGGACCGGCAACGAGTTCGACTACGAACTCAAGCGGGCGACGACCGACTTCGTCGCAGAGGGTCACGACGGCGACGCCATCCAGAGCGAGATATACGAGACCGCCAAGCGCAACGACATCGACATCAGCGACTTCTTCGCCGCTGGCTACCGCCTGCTGTTCGATGACACCGAGGGGCCACAGCTCGGGACCTTCATGGGGAAACTGGATCGGGAGTTCGTCGTCAAGCGGCTCCGCCGCGAGGCGTAGGCCCCGACCCGGAGCCAGCGGACGTGCCACCAAGCGTCTGGGTGCCGTTTACTTTCATATGTCTGATGAATCCACGAGCGAGGAGCAGTCCTCGACGACGTGGAGCGGTTCGGGGCCGCGGAAACGGAACCCCCGGAACCGACGCTGACGGCGACCCCGGAGGGCTGACCCTCACCCTGGTCGTCCCCGGTTGCAGGCAGGCCGGCGGCCCAGTCGAACGCCAAACCAAACCCTCTTGCTTTGCTGGCCCGATTTCTACCTAAATGGTAGGGACGCTGACGTGGGTTCTCGTGGGGCTCGCCGCGTACACGGTTGTGGCGATGACGCTCAAATCCCGCGACGTGGTACCCGAGTACATCAGTATCAGCGGGCCGCTTGCGACGGTACACACCCAACGGGGAAAGCGGATACTGACGCGGCTGGCCCGCCCGAAGCGGTTCTGGCGGGCCTGGGGGAACCTGGGGGTGGGAGCCGCCCTCGTCGTGATGGTCGGCTCGTTCCTGCTTGTCGCCTTCAGCGCCTACGAGGCGGTGGTCAACCCACAGCCCTCGGCGCTGAACGAGCCCCGGAACGCGCTGGCGATTCCGGGCGTCAACGACTTCCTACCGCTGTCGGTCGCGCCCGAAATCGTGCTCGGACTCGTCCTGGCGCTCGTCGTCCACGAGGGGGGCCACGGGTTGTTCTGCCGGGTCGAAGACATCGACATCGAGTCGATGGGGCTGGCGCTGCTGTCGGTCATCCCCATCGGGGCGTTCGTCGAACCCGACGAGTCCGAACTCCTGCGCTCCGATCGCGGGGAACAGGTCCGGATGTACGCGGCCGGCGTGACGAACAACTTCGCGCTGTCCCTTATCGCCTTACTGTTGCTGTTCGGTCCGATAGCGGGCTCCATCGCCGTCGTCGACGGCTACCACGTCGGCGGGACGGTCAAGCAGACCCCGGCGGCCCAGGCAGGCATCGAATCCGGCGACGTGATAACCGGTATCGACGGCAAGCAGGTAAAAAGCCCCGGCGACCTCGAATCGACGCTCGCGGCAACCAACGAGACGACCGTCGAGGTGAGGTTCCGTGAGAAGGAGTCGGTGACGGTCCGTCGCTCGGCGGTCGTCAGCAGCGCCATCCGGAGCGCTCCCCTCGAAAGCGGTGAGACGATAGTCAGCGTCAACGGGACGAACGTCTCGACGACCGAGCAGTTCGTCGACGCCTCGCGGAATCACACCGTCGCGGCGGTTCGGACCGAGGCCGGCCGGACGGTCCGGATGCCGACCGGGAGCTACGTGCTCGTCAGCGACGACGGGGCCCTGCAGCGGGCTGGCGCGCCGGCCGAGTCGGGCGTTATCATCACCCGGATCGACGGCGAGCGGACCGTGAACACGGCCGAACTGCGCGAGGTGCTGGACGACCGTTCGGCCGGTGAGCGACTCACCGTCACCGCCTACGTCGACGGGGAGCGGCGGACCTACAACGTTACCGCCGACGACGACGGGAACGGCGACGCGCTGCTGGGTATCGTCCCGCAGTCGGGGGTCTCCGGCATCGAGGTCAACGACTTCGGTCTCGACCAGTACCCGGCGGCGACGTTTCTGAACGCCATCGGCGGGGACCCGGGGTCGGGCAATCAGGCGTCCGACGCCGGCTTCTTCCGCCAGATCTATTTCGCGTTCATCCTCCCGATCGTCGGTGAAGCCCCGGGCGGCGGCCTGGGGTACAACTTCCCCGGTTTCACCGGATTCTGGATCGACTTCTACACCGTCCAGGGACCGCTCGCGCTGCTCGGTGAGTCGCCCGTGTTCCTGCTCGCGAACGCCCTGTTCTGGACCGGCTGGATAAACATCGTCATCGGCCAGTTCAACCTCATTCCGACGTATCCCCTCGACGGCGGCCACATCCTCCGGGCGTCGACCGAGTCGGTCGTCTCCCGGCTCCCGGTGCCCGAGCGCCGGACGCTCACGACGGCCGTGACCCTCGCCGTGACAGTGTCGATGATAGGCGGACTGTTCGTGATGATATTCGGGCCGCGCTTTTTCGCCTGACGCGGGCCGTCGGACGGGACCGGCCGACAGCGCACCCGCCCCGGCGTTTCGTCACCCATTTACTCCCCGCCGATGGACTGGACGTATGTTCAGACAGCTCCGTTCCGAGGCCGAAGACGCGCTTCGTTCGGCGTTGACGGCCCTCGACCTTCCGACCGAGGACCTCGGCATCGAGGAGCCCCCGGAGGACGTCGACGCCGTGCTGGCCTCCAGCGCCGCGTTCCGCCTGGCCGGCGAGATGGGCGCACCGCCGCCGAAGGTCGCCGCCGACGTCGCCGACGCCGTCACCGCCGACGCGCTCACCTACGTCAGCGCCGTGACCACGCAGGGCCCCTACGTGAACTTCCTCCCCAGCGACGCCTACTTCGCCGAGACGCTGAGCGCGGCCACGGACGGCGAGTACGGCCGCCTCCCCGACCGCGACACCAGCGTCGTCATCGAACACACCTCCGCGAACCCGACGGGGCCGGTCCACGTCGGCCGGGCGCGCAACCCCATCGTCGGCGACGCCCTCGCCCGGGTGCTCGACTACGCCGGTTACGACGTCGACCGCCACTACTACGTCAACGACGCCGGCCGCCAGATTGCGGTGTTCACGTGGGCCTACGAGACCTTCGACGAGAGCGACCTCCCCGAACCGGAGCGGGACTCCCCCGAGTACGAGATGGTCCGCTACTACCGCAAAGGCAACGCGTTTCTCGAGGAGGGCGACGAGAGCGAGGTCGAAGCCGCCGAAGCGGAGATTCGGGCCATCCTTCAGGGGCTCGAAGACGGCGACGACGACACCTGCGAGCGCGTCGCCGAGGTGGTCGACACCGTGCTGGGCGGGATGCGGACCACGCTCGAACGGCTCCCCGCCGAGTTCGACGAGTTCGTCAAGGAAACCCGGTTCATGCGCAACGGCGACACCGACGCCCTGGTCGACCGGCTCACGGAACTCGACTGCGCGGTGTACGACGAGGACGCCTGGCAACTGGACCTGCCGGACTTCGAGAAGAACCTCGTCTTCCTGCGCTCCGACGGCACCTCGCTGTACACGACGCGTGACCTCGCCCACCACGGGTGGAAGTTCGACAACTACGACCGCACAGTCACCGTGCTCGGCGAGGACCACCACCTGCAGGCCGACCAACTCGCCGCGGCGCTGGAGCTGCTGGGCGAGGACACCGACCAGCTCAGCCAGGTGTTCTACTCCTGGGTGAACCTCCCCGAGGGCGGGATGAGCACCCGTGAGGGCACCGGTATCGACCTCGACGACCTGCTCGACGAGGCCATCGACCGCGCCCGCGGCGAGGTCGAGTCCCGGCTGGACGACCGCACCCGGGGCGACCTCGACGAGGCCGACATCGAGCGCATCGCCCGCCAGGTCGGCGTCGGCGCCGTCCGCTACGACATCGTCTCGAAACAGCCGACCAAGGGCATCACCTTCGAGTGGGAGCGTGCGCTGGACTTCGAGGCCCAGTCCGCCCCTTACGTCCAGTACGTTCACGCGCGCTGCTGTGGCATCACCGAGGACGCCGGCGAGATTCCCGACGAGCCGGACTTCGACCGACTCGGCGAACCCGAAGAGCTGGACCTCCTGCGAGTGCTCGCACGGTTCCCCGCCGTCATCGAGGAGGCCGCCGACGACCTCCAACCCCACGCGGTCGCCACCTACACCCGCACCGTCGCCGAGACGTTCAACGCCTTCTATCGGGAGTGTCCCGTCCTCGACGCCGACGAGGAAACCCGGGCCGCACGGCTCGCCTTGGTCGCCGGCACTCGCCACACCGTGGCGAACGCGCTGGACGCCGTCGGGGTCGAGGCACCGACCTCGATGTGACCTAGCAGCAACGGTTCTATGTGCTGGGTGGGGCCCATCAGAAACGGCCGGACAGTCCCGGCCAACTCGACCAGCACTATTACCAGCCGGAAACCTCCCGGGCTCTCGGTCACGACGACTCGCTGCGGGAGTGTATATAGACGGGCGCTCTGGCTCAGGATCGACTACGAGCGATAGCAGGTCGGTGCCACAGACGCGAAAAACAAAACTGCATCCTAGTTGAACAGGCCGAAGACGTCGTCGGAGCGCTCCTCGTCGGCCTCGTCGTCTTCGACCGTCGCCGTCTCCTCGTCGTCGAGGAACCACGCGTCGTCGACGATGGTGTCGAGGTCGGCCTCCGCGGTGTCGCCATCGAAGAACACGCCCTCCAAGGCGTCGGTCAGACGGAGGTAGGCGTCCGCGGCGGGGCTGTCGGGCTCGTTGTGGACCAGGGGCTCCTCGTGGGTCGCCTGTGGGTCGTCGGGGATGACCGCGAGCAGCGGGAAGCCAAAGCGCTCGTCGATCCCGGCGACGTCGGTGTGACGGGCGACGCGAGTGATGAGCCCGCCGATGACGTTCCCGTCGATGCGGTCGGCAAGCTGTGCGGTCTTGACCGTGTCGCCGACGGCGACCTCGTCGGGGGTCGTGACGAGGACGATGTCGTCCGCGAGTCCGAGCGGGACCGCCACCTCGTGGCTCAGGCCGGCGCCGGTGTCGATGATGACCACGTCGTAGGCGGCACGGAGCGTCTTGATGACCTTCCGGAGTTTCGCCGGGTCGGCGTCGGCGAAGGCGTCGAGGGACTGCTCGCCGGCGATGACGGTCAGTCCGCCGGGGGCGTCGGTGAGCGCCTCGCTGACGGCCGCGTCGCCTGCCAGAATCTCGTGGACGCTCCTTTCGGGTTCGACCGCCAGCATCGAGCCCAGATTGGCCATCCCGAGGTCGGCGTCGACGACGGCGACGTCGTAGCCCAGTTCCTGCAGTCCCGCACCGACGTTGACGGCAGTGGTGGTCTTGCCGACCCCGCCTTTCCCGCCCGCGATGGTACAAACATACCCCGCCATAATCTGTTGTCTGTTACCAATAGGGGCAGTCATATAAACCCGGCTGTCCGTGCGCCGTCATGACAGCGGTCCAATGTCCCCGACGGGATTCGGGTGACTGGAACGGCAGTATCACTGCAGGTAGAGCCAACCTGACAGTGATTATTGTGGATTATTTCCGGATGGCGCTGCGGGGTCGGCACATACCGGTAAATCGCTACACGAACCAGTGCGAAAGGCATGGAATCGAACGGCCTACTGCCGTTCGCCTGCGGGCGCACACGACGTGCCCCGCTCTGTCAACAGGTTCTTACGCGGCCTCACCGAAATCAACACGATGAGTGAGCAGGAACAGGAGCAATCTGACAAACAGAAATACGAGTTCAAGAAGGTCATCGAGGAACTCAAGGGATACGAGGGTTCGGGGACCCAGCTCGTCTCTATCTACGTGCCGGAGGACAAACTCCTCAGCGACGTCGTCGCCCACGTCACCCAGGAGCACTCCGAGGCGTCGAACATCAAGTCAAAGGACACCCGGACCGCAGTGCAGGACGCGCTGACCTCCATCAAGGACCGCCTGCGCTACTACGACCACCACCCGCCGGAGAACGGCATCGTGCTGTTCTCCGGGGCCATCGACAGCGGCGGCGGCCGCACCAACATGGTCACGAAGGTGCTGGAGTCGCCGCCGGACCCCATCGAGTCGTTTCGCTATCACTGTGACTCACATTTCCTCACGGAACCGCTGGAGAACATGCTGGCCGACAAGGGCCTGTTCGGGCTCGTCGTGCTCGACCGGCGCGAGGCCAACGTCGGCTGGCTCAAGGGCAAGCGCGTCGAACCCGTCAAGTCCGCCTCCTCGCTGGTGCCGGGCAAGCAGCGCAAAGGTGGCCAGTCCGCACAGCGGTTCGCCCGTCTGCGTCTGGAGGCCATCGACAACTTCTACCAGGAAGTCGCCGGGATGGCCAACGACCTGATGGTCCCCGACCGTCACGAGATGGACGGCATCCTCGTGGGCGGTCCCTCGCCGACGAAAGACGAGTTCCTCGACGGCGACTACCTCCACCACGAACTGCAGGACATGGTGCTGGGGAAGTTCGACGTCGCCTACACGGACGAGTCCGGGCTCTACGACATCGTCGATGCCGCCGAGGACGTGCTCGAAGAACACGAGATGCTCCAGGACAAGCAGGTCATGGAGGAGTTTTTCAAGCAACTGCACGACGGCGACAAGGCGACGTACGGTTTCGACCAGACCCGCCAGAACCTCAACATGGGCGCCGTCGAGGAGCTGCTCATCTCCGAGGACCTCCGGAAGGACGTCGTCGCTTACACCTGCGAGAACGGCCACGACGAGTACGACCTCATCGATAGCTCGAAGGCGACGCCGGACCACGACTGTTCGCGCTGTAACGCCACCGTCGACGCCGATGACGGCGAGCGCGAGGACGCCATCGACCACCTGATGGAGCTGGCCAACCAGCGCGGAACCGAGACGATGTTCGTCTCCACGGACTTCGAGAAGGGCGAGCAGCTGCTGACCGCCTTCGGCGGCGTCGCCGGGCTGTTGCGCTACTCGACGGGAGTGTAACCGTCCAGAATGGGGTGGGGGTGGGGTGGACAGAGTGTCGGTCCGCAAGCGGACACACGCTTTCGTCTGCCGCATTACATGCAACCGACGGCACGTATAAAATTTCGGTGCCTAACACGTTAGGAACGGTTCACAGGAGCTGTGCGAGCTGGTGGCGGCGGGCGGCGAGGTCGACGTGAGCGTCGTCGCCGTAGCTGTCAGCGAGGCGGTCGACGACTAGCAGGGGGTCCGTCCCAGCCCGTTCGGCCCGTTCGAGCAGTGCCGTAATTTCCGTGCGGTGGAGGGCCAGCGAGTCGAGTAGCCCCACGAGCAACACCATCGGGACGGCAGCGTCGGCGTTCGACGGAAAGGCGTCGCCGAGGGCGGACAGGTCCGGGACGGCGTCGGGGATCGTCCCGGCCGGCTCCATTGCCAGACAGATGTGACAGACCGCCACGGCCGGGGCGTTCCCGGGGAGGTGTTCACGTAGCTCCGCGGGCACCGGCACGGCGAGTGTTTCGCCACCGCAGGACTGACAGGACATAGAGGGATATCGCAGTTCAGTCGTCGGCGGCGACCGGCTCGACCTCTTCGTCCGCTTCTTCCGCTTCGGCCGCGAGGGCGTCCTCCTCCGCTTCCTTCTTGGCCTTGATCTTTTTCATGCGGAATATCTCTTCGCGCTCCTGTTCTTCGAGCTTCTGCTCGATGTACTCCTTGTTGTTGTGGAGGTCGGGCAGGAGCTTGAACTCCAGAGCGTTGACGCGGCGCTTGGTCGTCTCGATTTCCTCCAGCATCTTCTTCATCGCCGTCTCGACCTCGGCGGCGAGGATGATGTTCTCGATGAGTGCCTCGTAGGCGTCGGCGGCCTCGTCGATGCGGGCGGAGGTGCCCATCACGCCGTAGCCCCGTTCGTCCAGGGACTTCTCGACGCCCGTCGAGTCGATCTGCGGGACGACGACGCCCATGATGTTTTTCGACTGGGTTGTCAGTTCGGGGTGTTCCTTCAGCGCGGCCGCGGCGCCCCGGACCGCCACGTCGCCCTCCATCGCCCGGGCCATGTTGATGGCGTTCTGGGCGCGGTCGTAGGAGTCGTCGAGGTCCTCACGGACGTCCTGTGCCTGGTCGAGGATATCCATGAACTCCATGATGAGGCCGTCACGCTTCTTTTCCAGCGTATCGTGCCCGCGCTCGGAGAGCTCGATGCGGTCCTCTATCTGCATCAAGTTCTTCCGAGTCGGCTTGACGTCCTTCGCCATTACAGGGCCGTTTCGGGCGTAGCCAGTTAACCGTTTTCAGTCGTCTCGGTGGCACCGCTGTCGGGTTCACGGTCCGAAAAATCGGAATCGGTCGTCGTCCGTTCGTCGAGTCTCACGGGTACTGCGTTCCCCGCTCGACAGTGTAAGAGACTGCTCGCGGCGCTTACAGTCTCTTTAGTCGTCGGCTGGCGTCGCACCGGACGCTCGGGCCTCCGCGGCGCCGTCGAGTACGTCGCGGCTCCGCAGGAGAATGAACCCGAACCCGACCTTCGCGACCAGGTCGATGACCATGAAGCCGGCCGTCTCGGAGAAGATGCCGACGAGGCCGAGCCCCTCGGTGCCGATGAGCCACCAGACGGGGTAGATCAGCCAGACCACCGCCACGAGGTTCCGCAGCGTACGGAACGTCCCCTGTGTGTCGCTCGGGAGGTCGGCGGCGCGGCTGGACAGCGAACTGAACAGGAAGTACAGCAACACCAGCAGGAACGCGGTGCTGATGCCCCACCAGATGAGTCGCTCGGCGCCTGCCGACACGACGCCGCTGCCGGCCGACAGCGTCGCGACCACGCCGGTCCCTATCATCAGCACGTCGAGGCTGACGAGCGACGTGATGGTGTTACGGTCCGCCCCCGCGAGCAGCGCGAGGTCGTACAGCAACAGCGGTGTGGTGAAAAGCCAGTCCGTGTAGCGGGCCCAGTAGATGGGCGCCTCGGGATCGTTCGGCAGTTCGATGATGGTCAGCCCGAAGCCAAGCGCCATCGCCAAGTAGTTCGCGAACGCTATCGCCGTTATCAGTATCGTGGCGATGTAGAACTTCTGGCGACGGTCGTCGGTCTCTCCCCAGCCTCTGCCGATGAAGTACAGCATGCCGAGGAACATGCCGGCTGTGCCGAGCCAAAGCCATATCCCTTCGCTTCCTGGTTGTGGCATAGTGCAACCGTAGCTTGGATTCCGAAGGTAAAGTTTAGAACACCCAAACAGTTAGGCATGAGGCGACACGGGCTGTGTGAGCGGCCGTGAGAACCAGTGGAGTTGGCCGGCGGAGTCAGTCCGCGGCGACCTCTTCTGTAGTCCCGTCCTCGCGGTAGTGCTCCTCGATGAGTTCCTCGTCGATGCGGTTGAGCGCATCCTTCGGGAGCATCGAGAGCAGGTTCCAGCCGAGTTCGATGGTGTCGTCGATGTCGCGGTTCGTCTGTGTCCCCTGGTCGATGAACTCGTCCTCGAACCGGTCCGCGAAGTCCAGATACTTGTTGTCGAGGTCCGACAGCGCCTCGCGGCCGACGATGTTCACGAGGTCGCGCAGGTCCTCACCCTCCGCGTAGGCGGCGAATATCTGGTCTTTCACGTCGGCGTGGTCGACGCGGGTGAGTCCTTCGCCGATGCCGTCGTCCATCAGCCGCGACA
Organism: Halobacteriales archaeon QH_8_67_36; assembly: GCA_003021755.1. GTDB lineage: Archaea > Halobacteriota > Halobacteria > Halobacteriales > Haloarculaceae > Haloarcula. The sequence continues at coordinate 22,184 of PXQZ01000029.1, forward strand.
GACTGGGCAGGACGTTGATCGGCGGCTGAACGCCCTGGCTGTTGAGGTCGCGGTCGATGTATATCTGGCCCTCGGTGATGTAGCCGGTGAGGTCCGGAATCGGGTGGGTGTCGTCGTCACCCGGCATCGTGAGGATGGGAATCTGGGTAACCGAGCCGTCACGGCCCTCGATACGGCCGGCCCGCTCGTAGAGCTGGGCCAGGTCCGTGTACATGTATCCGGGGTAGCCACGTCGACCCGGGACCTCCTCGCGTGCGGCACCGATTTCGCGCAGTGCCTCACAGTAGTTGGTCATGTCCGTCAGGATGACGAGGACGTGATAGTCCTTCTCGAAGGCGAGATACTCCGCGGTCGTCAGTGCGAGTCGCGGCGTAATCGTCCGCTCGACGGCGGGGTCGTCCGCGAGGTTCATGAAGACGACCGACCGTTCCAGCGCGCCGGTGCGCTCGAAGTCGTCCATGAACTCGTTGGCCTCCTCGGCCGTGATACCCATCGCGCCGAAGATGACGGCGAACTCCGAACCCTCCTCACTGCCCTCCTCTTCCTCGGGCACGGACGCCTGTCGCGCGATCTGGAGCGCCAGGTCGTTGTGCGGAAGTCCGGACGCCGAGAAGATCGGGAGTTTCTGGCCGCGCACGAGCGTGTTCATGCCGTCGATAGCGGAGACGCCCGTCTGGATAAACTCCTCGGGGTACTCCCGGGAGTAGGGGTTGATGGCCGCACCGACGATGTCCTGTCGCTCGTCGGGGACGATTTCGGGCCCGCCGTCGATTGGCTGGCCGGTCCCGTCCATGACCCGTCCCAGCAGGTCCTCGGTGACGGGCATCTTCATCGTCTCGCCGAGGAAGCGCACGGAGGCGTCGCGGTCGATACCCTCCGTCCCCTCGAACACCTGGATGGCGACGTAGTCGCTCGCCGATTCGAGCACCTGGCCGCGGCGCGTCTGGCCGTCGCCGATCTCGATCTCGACGATTTCGTCGTAGCCAACCGGCTCGTCGGTCTCGACGAACACCAGCGGGCCGCTGATCTCAGTGATCGTCTGATACTCTTTCATTAGTATAGCTCCCGGAGCTCCGACGCGATGTCGTCCTCCAGTTCGTCGATGTACTCGTTGTACTCTTCCTGAACGCCGATGCGGTTCAGACGGGGCGCGGCGTCGATGTCAGTGAGCTCCTCGACGGGCACGCCGGCGTCGAGCGCCTCGAAGGCCTCGTCGTTGTACGTCTTGATGGCGTCCATGATGCGGTACGTCTTCCCGGGCTCGCAGTAGGTGTCCGTCGGGTGGAACGCGTTCTGCTGGAGCCACGCCTCGCGCAGATAGCGGGCGATTTCCAGCGTGAGCTGCTGGTCCTCCGGCAGCGCGTCCTTGCCGACGAGCTGGACGATCTCCTGTAGCTCCGCTTCCTCGTCCAGCGTGTCGATGGCCCACTGGCGCGTCTCGGGCCAGTCGTCCCGGACGTTGTCGACGAACCACGGGTCAAGCTGCTCCCGATAGAGCGAGTACGACTCGTTCCAGTTGATAGAGGGGAAGTGACGGCGCTCGGCGAGGTCGGCGTCCAGCGCCCAGAACGTCTTGACGATACGCAGCGTGTTCTGGGTGACCGGCTCCGAGAAGTCCCCGCCCGGCGGGGAGACGGCGCCGATGACCGACACGGACCCCTCGGTCCCGTTGATGTTCGTGAAGTAGCCGGCCCGCTCGTAGAAGGCCGACAGGCGCGCCGAGAGGTACGCGGGGTACCCCTCCTCGCCGGGCATCTCCTCCAGTCGCGAGGAGATCTCGCGCATGGCCTCGGCCCACCGGGAGGTGGAGTCGGCCATCAGGGCCACGTCGTACCCCATGTCGCGGAAGTACTCCGCGATGGTGATGCCGGTGTAGACGCAGGACTCACGCGCCGCGACGGGCATGTTCGACGTGTTCGCGATGAGGCAGGTCCGGTCCATCAGGGCGTTGCCCGTGATGGGGTCTTCCAGCTCCGGGAAGTCCTCGATGACCTCCGTCATCTCGTTGCCGCGCTCGCCACAGCCGACGTAGACGACGATGTCCGCGTCGGCCCACTTGGCGAGCTGGTGCTGGGTAACCGTCTTCCCGGAACCGAAGGGACCGGGAATGGCCGCAGTCCCGCCCTTCGCGATGGGGAAGAGGCCGTCCAGCACGCGCTGGCCGGAGATGAGGGGTTCGGTCGGGGTCTCCTTGTCGACGGAGGGACGCTGCTGGCGCACCGGCCACTCCTGTCGCATCCGTATCTCCTCGCCGCTGTCGAGTTCGACGACCGTCTCCTCGACGGTGAAGTTCCCCGACTCGATGGCGGTGACCTCGCCGCCCTCGGAGCCGGGCGGCACCATCACTTTGTGGTCGATACTGGGCGTCTCGGGGACGATACCGACGATATCGCCGGGTTCGACGGAATCGCCCTCCTCGACTTCCGGCTCGAACGCCCAGGTCTTCTCCAGGTCGATACCCGGCGCGTCGACACCGCGGTCTAGGTACGCCGACCCCATCTTCTCTTCGAGGACGTCAAGGGGGCGCTGGACGCCGTCGTAGATGGCGTCGAGCATCCCCGGCCCGAGGTCCACCGACAGCGGGGCGCCGGTCCCTTCGACCGGTTCGCCCGGGGAGACCCCGGAGGTCTCCTCGTACACCTGGATGGTGGTGACGTTGCCTTCGATTTCGATGACCTCACCCATCAGCCCTTCCGAACCGACGTAGACGACGTCGTTCATCCGGGCGTCGAGGTCCCGAGCCGCTACGACCGGTCCCGAGACGCTTTCGATAATGCCGTCCTTACGGACGTCGGATTCTGTTGCTTGACTCATTGTTAGTCCTCGTCCATCAGGTCGATACCGATGGCTCGTTTTATCTGTTCACGCAGCCCGCCGCTGCCGGCGCCCTCGCCGCCGAGGGTCACCAGCACGGGTTCGACACTCGTCTCTGCCGACTGCCGAACCGACCGGGAGAGACGGTCCATGTCGTCGTCGTGTATCACGACGATGCCGACGTCGTCGTCGGAGAGCATCTCCGAGACGGCGTCGTCCAGCTGCTCGTCTTTCTCCTCGGCGGGGATGTCCGCGAACTTGCGAACCCCCGCCAGCCGAAAGCCCGTCGTGAACTCCGGGCTCCCGACCACTGCTATCTCCTGGCTCATAGTATCACCAGCTCCTGTTCGATTGCCTCGGGGCCGAGATCGGCCTCGCGACCGCGGGCGATGGCCCGGATGTTGTCGACCTCGCGCTCCTTGGCGAGGACGTACGACAGCACCGGACACACCGACAGCGGGTAGCGGGTCGACAGCTTGTCCGCGTACTCCAGCAGCGCCGCGTCCAGCGCCCGCTCGAACTCCACCAGGCTCCCGGCGTCTTCGAGGTCCGAGAGCGCCGCGTCGAGGTCGTCGCCGTACGTGCTCTCACGCACCGCGGCGACTAGGTTGTCCATGTTGCCGGTCAGCCGGGCCAGTGACTGCCGGTCGAACAGCTTGCCGCCGTCGATGTAGTACGCGGCGGGGTCCGTGTCGGCCCCACTGCGGGCCAGCCGCAGTGCGTTCCGGAGGTTTCGGAAGTCCACTTCGGCCCGCAGGAACTGGACGTACAGCCCCGTCGCGCTGTCGGGCTCCGGATTGCTTGGCAGCCCTTCGAGCAGTGTCTCGTAGAAGGCGCGGTCGATGGCGTTTTCCAGCGGCACGAGGACGTTCTGCTCCTCGTACGCCTCGTAGGCCTCGGCCAGCGCGTCCCCGAAGACGGTGTCGTCCAGTTGCGTTACGACCTCCTCGATGGAGCCGGCGTTGCGGAGCGCGTCGAGACGACGTTCGGTGAACTCGCCGGCTCGGATGAAGTCGTCCTCGACGTCGGCGAGGTCGGCCCCGGAGTACAGCCCGCGGATGACCGTCTTGACGTTCCAGGCGTCGAACTTCCGCAGGTAGCGCGCGATGTAGTCGTACAGCGCGCCCTCCGACCACTTCAGCAGGTCGTCGAAGTGTTTCGCGAGGTTGCGGTTGAGCGCGTATTCCACGAGGTCCGAACCGCTGTACCGGGCCCCGAGGGCGTTCATCTCGGTTTCGTACTCCGTTTCCTCCATGAAGCGAGCGATTCCGCTCGTCCCCATGCGGACCAGCTTCCGGTAGTCGTCGTCGTCGAACAGCGAGGCGCGACGGGAGCGGACGCGAGCGATGACGTACTCGTAGTTGCTGCTCCGGCCGCCGGGTGCTGTTCCGTACAGACTCATTGGTCGTCGAAGAGTCGGTCGCTGATTGCTTTCAGGTTGCCCTCCCAGACGGTCCCAAGGACCGAATCGAACGTGTTGTTCACGCGGACCCTGGAAGCCTCGCTCTCGACGACCACTCCGCCGAGACACTCCTTCTCGCCGGCAAACGTTGCGTCGTCGTATGCCGTGAGGATATCCTCGATGAGCGACTGGTCCTCGGCGCGACCGTGGACCCGGAGCTCGTCGCCGTCGTCGAACTCGTCGACGGCGGCGTCGAGCAGCGCACGGGTCAGCTCCTCGCGGCGGTCGCCTTCGAGGTCGGCGATGGCCTGCTCGACGTCCGCGCGGACGTCTTCGAGCACGTCCCTGCGGGCGCCCAGTCGGGCCTGCTTGGCTTCGAGTTTCGCAGAGGAGAGACGCTGTTCGCGCTCCTGGGCGATTTCGCGCTCGACCTCGGCCTCGCGCTCCTCGCGAATCGACTCGGCGTCGGCCTCGGCCTCGGCGACGATCCCCTCGGCGCGCTCGTCGGCGTCCGCGCGAATCTCCTCTGCACGTGCGCGGGCCTCGTCTCGGATGTCCTCTACGACTGTTTCAAGACTCATTGTTGAAAAGGGGGGATTTTAACCCAGGATGAAGACGACGACCAGCGCGAGAATGACGAGCGTCTCCGGCAGGACTGTCAGAATGAGTCCACGGCCGAACATACTGTCGTCCTCGGCGATAGCGCCGACCGCGGCGGCGCCGATACCTCGCTCTGCGTAACCTGAGCCGAGCGCGGCCAGCCCGACGGCCAGTGCCGCGGCGGCGGCGGGTGGGATAGCCGGGGCGGCGCTACCTTCCTGCAGTACAGCGTTGACAACGGGTGCGATGGTTTCGATCATATTGGTGAGATCCTGTGTGAAGTTGCTCGTGTCCGAACACGCGTATGTGACGCCACGGCGTTCATAAATGTTCTCAAAACACTTCGTCAGCAGGCCGTTCTGGCGGTTTAGGCGGGCCTGCGCGCCTGTTTGTGAGTCGGTACCAGTCGTCTATCAGGCCTTGATTTCAGGTCCCGACATAGATAAAATACTCCGGCAGCGAGGGTCAGTCGTCGGTCGTGTAGGTCCGCTCGTAGCCGAACGGGGTGTACTTCGTGCCGCCGCCCTCGAAGAACTTCCCGAAGAACTCGACGTACTCGAGACGCACACCCTGCAGGCCGGCGCTGGTGACACCCAGTACGAGCACGAGGATGTGCCCGAGCACGAGTACGAGCAGGCCGCCGACCACACCGGCGATGCCGGCGTGCATCAGGCCGGGGAAGATGACCGACTCGGCGCCGTAGTTGCCGATGGCGTATTCGGGTCCGTGGTTGATCAGGAAGTGCCACTCACCATCGTGTTCGTACGCCCCGAAAAAGAGGAGATTGACCACGAAGGCCATTCCCGCCTTGGCCAGTAACACGGCGGCCAGGCGGGTGTACGACAGCACGTTCACGAAGACGTTGAGGAACTCGACGAGTTCGATGGGGTCGGCAAAGCCCAGCAGGACGAACCCGACGAGGAACACGCCGAGCCACGCCGAGAACGGCGCCCCCAGTCCCGGGATCGTGAACAGGTCGAACGCCGGCAGACCGGTGAAGCCAAGCGCGAACGGGTGGCCCGCGAAGATACCCTCCTCCGCGCCGTAGAGGAAGTCCGGGGCCGCGCCGTTGGCGCCGGAGAACACCCACGCCCACAGGCCGAACATCATCAGGAGCCACGAACCGCTCTCCGTGATGGCGTCCCACAGCCCGTGTGAGAGGTTTTCGATGAAGTCGAACAGCCAGCCGACGGAGAGGTGGACCACGCCGGCGAGCAGGCTGATGGTCAGCCACGCGATGGCGTACTCGCCGTAGTGGGGCTGGAGCCCCTTGTGGATGGGTGCACCCTTGAAGCCGAGCATCGGCCAGACCACGTCCGAGATGGTGTGCAGTCCGAACACTTCGCCGTACAGCACGCCGAACAGCGCCGTGAACCCGCCGGCCCACATCGTCACGCCGCCGAGGCTCTTCAGCACGTCGCCGCTGGCCCGGGAGTACAGCCCGTAGCCGAGCAGGAAGTAGAGTAGCCCGTAGCCGAGGTCGCCGATCATGAACCCGAAAAACGCCGGGAACGTCAGGAAGAAGGCGACCGTCGGGTCGAACTCGCCGTACTTCGGCCGGTTGACGACCTCGACGAGCGCCTCGAAGGGCCGTGCCGGGCCGGGGTTGTCCTGGATGACCGGCGGGTTGGAGTCGCCCATCGTGACGAGACCGCTGGCGGACGTGGGGTGGCCGCCGTCCGCGACGGCCGTCTCGGGCTGGTCGTCCGTGTCGTCGGCCGCCGGGGCGTCCGCCGTGTCGGACTCGCCGCCCGAACCGCCCTCGCCCCCGCTTTCGATCTCCTCGTGGGAGCGGACGTGTCCGTCGCTGTCGTACTCCGCGATCTCCAGTTTCTCGACGTCGGTGGCCTCGCCGACGGCCGAGTCGACCTGCTGCTCGAACGGTTCGTACTGCTCGTCGGGAATCCACCCCTCGGCGATGAAGGCGTTCTCCGTCGTGGCGAAGGTCAGCGGCGCCTCGGCCTTCTGGACCTCGATTGTGAGTTTCTCCTCGGCGGCCAGCAGGAAGCCGGCGTAGTCGAGGCGGAGCTCGTCGAGTTCGTTCTCGACCGTGTCGAGCTTCGATTCGAGCTGCTGTTTGCGGTGGTTCAGCTCTTCGAGGTACTCCGTCGGGTCGCCGTCGCCCTCGGGGACCGCGAGCGCCGAGAACGTCGCGCCGACCAGCGCGTCCTGGAGTTCGCCCTCCTCGGCGCGTGCGAAGACGGCGACGACGCCGTCCTCGTCGAAGACCCGGTAGGCGTCGATGTCGCTGTCGTCGAGCGCGTCTTCGATCTCGTCGTCGTCGCCCTCACCGACCGTCACGGCGAGCGTGTCGTAGCCACGGAGCAGGTCCAGGTCGATGCCGAGCCGGACGAACGGCTCCATCGTACCGATCCGGTCTTCGACCTCGCGGAGGTCGTCGCGGACGTCGTCGCGCCGGTCGTCGAGCTCCGTGACCTTCGTTCGGACCGCTTCCAGGTCCTCTTCGAGCGCCTCGTCGGTGACCAGGCGCGTCGGCCCGGCGTCCGCGTCGTCCACGTCGAGGATGGACTCCAGTGCGCGAACCGTGACGAGTTGGTCCGAGGCCTCGTCGGCGCCCTCGGCCGGGTCGCCCGGCTCGAAGCCGTCCCACGAGCCGTCGTACTCGGTGACGTGGAGCATCTCCAGGTCGTGGACCGCCTCGATGACGGGCTCCATGACGCGTTTCGACCCCGTCACCGAGACGCGGCACATCTTCTCAGGTCTGAGCATGTACCGCCTCCTCGAAGAGGTCTGTCACGTAGTCGACCACCTCGTCCTTTCGGCCAGCGGCCTGCTCGGCGAGCTCCTCGCGGGCGTTCTCGCCCTGCTCGATGAGTTCCTCGTGTTCGGCTTCTATCTCATCGCGAGCGTCCTCGAGGCGCTCCTGTGCCGACACCTCGGCGTCCTCGCGTGCCTGTTCGCGGATCTCGTCTGCCTCTTTGCGAGCCGCGGCGATGGTCTCCTCGCGGTCCTCCTCGGCCTCGGCGACGATGTCGTCGGCCTCCTGCTCGGCCTCCTTTATCCGGTCGAGAACTTCTGGCCGTGGCATTCTCTAATCGTCCAAACCTTACTCCAGTGGCTATTTGGTAGTTGCGAAGTTTTCGCGGAACCGAAACCGCGTGATCGGGGGCCGGACTCGCCGCGGAATCCGGGGAATTATCACCGCCAAGGCCTAACGGCCGGTAATGGGAGTCCTCGAGAACAAAGCCCGGGCGCGGACGTTCTACAAGTACCTCTCGAAGGTGTACGACCAGGTCAACCCGTTCGTCTGGAACGAACGGATGCGCGACGAGGCCATCGGCATGCTCGGGCTCGAACCCGACGACCGCGTCCTCGACGTGGGCTGTGGCACCGGCTTCGCGACCGAGGGCCTGCTCGAACACGTCGACAGCATCTACGGGCTGGACCAGAGCCCCCACCAGCTCTCGAAGGCGTTCGAGAAGTTCGGGAAACACGGCCGGGTCCGGTACCATCTGGGCGACGCCGAGCGCCTGCCGTTCAAGGACGACAGCTTCGACCATGTCTGGTCGTCGGGCTCCATCGAGTACTGGCCTAACCCCGTCGACGCCCTCGAAGAGTGTCGCCGCATCACCAGGCCCGGCGGGAAGGTGCTCATCGTCGGCCCGGACTACCCCGAATCCAGCGTCTTCCAGAAGGTCGCCGACGCCATCATGCTGTTCTACGACGAGCTCATCGTCGGCCCGGACTACCCCGAATCCAGCGTCTTCCAGAAGGTCGCCGACGCCATCATGCTGTTCTACGACGAGGAGGAGGCCGACCGGATGTTCCGCGAGGCCGGCTTCGAGACGTTCGAACACCGTATCCAGCAGTCCCGACCCGGGAGTCCACGAGCGATCACGACTGTCGCCGAGGTGCCGGAGTAGCGCGGCGACCGGCGCCGGAACGCTCGCCGGCAACTGCAGGCAGACCGCCCAATCCGTTGCTCTCCCTTGCTAGCGTCGTGTTCTACCACGACGACGAACTCCAGTTCGAGGTCGAAGTCGAGGAACCGAACCCGCACTTTGCGAAGATGCTCCAGCAGGCCATCGGCGGCGCCGAGGGGGAGATGCGCGTCGCGCTCCAGTACATGTTCCAGGCCTTCGCCGTTCCCACCGAGAAGGGGGAGATGCGGCAGTTGCTGCTGGAAACCGCAACCGAAGAGCTGGGCCCCATCGAGATGCTCCCCACGGCGGTCTCGAAGAACCTCGAAGGTGCGTCCGACGAGGCTCGCGAAGCCGCCCGCGAGGACGCCGTCATCGACGAGATGCTGCGCTCGGGCCAGCCCCGGCAGGCCCTCTCGGCCGGCCTCCACGCGATGCCCGTCGACAGCAACGGCACCCCC
>PXQZ01000037.1 GCA_003021755.1 Halobacteriales archaeon QH_8_67_36
CCCGGGACGAGATTGACGAGTTCTTTTCGACGTACAAGAATCTGGAGAAGGGCAAGGAAGTCGAGACGCTGGGCTGGGAGGACAGACAGGCCGCGATGGCGGCCATCGAGCACGCCCGGGACCTCTACGACGAGCACTTCGACTGACGCCGGACACCGATTCCGCTCTCATCGCTCGCTCGTTATCGACCACACTACTGTATTTTCGCCGGTAATACCGGAAGCCGTTGCCGATTATGTATGAGCATGGGTAATCTTTTCATCTGTCGGACCGTCGATACTCACGTACATGGCGACCGATCAATCCGCGCCGCCGACGGACGACTCCCGCCCCGGATCCGACGAGCGACCAGCACCCCCCGGAATCGCCCATCTCACGGTCGTCCCGGCGAACGCGGACCGGTCGTCCTGACGGCGTGGTGGCTACGCTGCCACATCATACGGTTGCGGGCCGTCGGCCCGTAACCCACGGCCCGGTCATCCCGATATCGCGACTCGGTTTCCCGGGACCGATACCCAAGACAGCTTGCCGCTTTCCCTGACGCGATTACGAAAAGAAGCTTCTTGTCCCCGACCTGTCTAACGGATTCTATGGGACTATTCGACCGTCTGAAAGGCGACGACGCGCCGCGCGTGGCCTTCTTCGGTATCGACGGGGTACCGTACAGCCTCATCGACGAGCATCCGGACGTGTTCCCGAACCTCACCGAACTCGGGGAGTCCGGCGCCGCCGGCCCCATCGACAGCATCGTGCCGCCCGAGTCCAGCGCCTGCTGGCCGACGCTGACGACCGGCGTCAACCCCGGGGAGACCGGCGTCTACGGCTTCCAGGACCGCGAGGTCGGCTCTTATGACACCTACGTTCCCATGGGTCGGGACGTCCAAGCCACCCGCCTGTGGGATCGCATCACCGACGAGGGCCGGGACGCGACGGTGCTGAACGTCCCCGTCACCTTCCCGCCACAGCGAAACATCCAGCGGATGGTCTCGGGCTTTCTCTCGCCCGGCGTCGACAAGGCCGCCTATCCGGACGAACTGCGTGACCAACTGCAAGCGAGCAACTACCGCATCGACGTCAACGCGAAACTGGGCCACGACGACAACAAGACGGAGTTCATCGAGGACGCACACGAGACGCTCGAACGTCGCTACGAGGCCTTCTCACACTACGTCGAGAAGGACGACTGGGACCTCTTTTTCGGCGTCTTCATGACCACCGACCGGGTCAACCACTTCCTGTTCAGACACTACGAGCAGGACGGCGAGTACCAGCAGGAGTTTTTCGACTTCTACCGCAAAGTCGACGAGTATCTGGGCAAGCTCCGCGACCGGCTCGACGACGACGTGACGATGGTCGTCGCCTCCGATCATGGCTTCACCACGCTCGACTACGAGGTCCACTTCAACGAGTGGCTCGAACGGGAGGGGTGGCTCGACTTCGCCGAGGACGACCACTCCGAACTCGGTGACATCAGCGAGGACGCGAAGGCCTACTCGCTCATCCCCGGCCGGTTCTACATCAACCTCGACGGCCGCGAACCCAACGGCGGCGTGGGCGAGGACGACTACGAGTCCGTCCGCGCCGACCTCAAGGAGAAACTCGAAGATCTGGAGGGGCCCGACGGGAAGAAGGTCGCCGACCGCGTCGTCACCCGCGAGGACGCCTTCCGCGGCGACCACTCCGACATCGCTCCCGACCTCGTGGTCGTCCCGAACCACGGCTTCGACCTCAAGGCCGGGTTCAAGGGCAGCGACGACGTCTTCGGCGTCGGCCCGCGCAACGGGATGCACTCGTTCGACAACGCCACGCTGTTCGTCGACGACGCTGACGTCCACATTGGTGACGCCGACCTCTACGACATCGCGCCCACCATCCTCGACCTGCTGGACCACGACTACGACCGCACCGAGTTCGACGGCGCGAGTCTCGTCTGAAATAGTACCTTTTTCCCGGTCGGGTTTCCTCGCGCGCTCTCCGAGCGCGCTGTGGGAACCCTCCCGGCAAAAATCTACGCTAAAAAGGCCGAATCCTCACGCTGTTCGGATTCGGTGAAAGGAACCGCCCGTTAGCTCGGGAAACCTGCGGTCTCCCGGTGCGGCACGGAGGCCGCTCCCGGCCATTTCAGAGCATACCGCGCGGAGCGTAGCGAAGCGCGGTTTCACTTCACGCGAACGGAGTGAGCGTGAAGGGAGTTTTCAGCGTAGATTTTTGCAAGCGGGGGTCGCCAGTGGCGACCCCCCGCAGTAAAAAGGTACTACATCAGGCTGTCGAGGTCGTCGTTGGAGTACTCCTCGGGATCGGTCCGGCCGCCCTGAGATCGGGCGGCCTGTTTGGCCTTCTGCATGAACTGATCGACCCTGTCGGAGCGCTCAACGCCCGAGAGGACGACCAGCGCGGCGATTTTGTCGGAGCCGAGCGGGAAGTCTCCGCCCCGTACTTCCATGCTCCCGGTTTCGTCTTCGACCCAGCGACGCGCCCGTTCGACACCTTTCCGTGAGAGGCGTTCGGGATCGCCCGCGATGACCAGCAGCGCGGACTCGGCGTCGGTGGCATCGGGGAGGCTCATGCTGGTCAGGAGGGCGTTGCGGGTGACGCTGGTGATGGTGTTGACGTTCTCGCCGGGGTCCTCGCTGGCCTCGGCGCTGGCGTAGCCGATGGCGGAGATGCCGCCGCTACGGAGGGTGTTGATGATCTCCGAGGAGTCGACGACGCTTGCGGCGGCAGGGCCGCCTCCAGTTCGTGACGTCGAAGACGTCACGCTACTTTCACCAACGCCTTCGACGGCCTCGCCGGAGGCCAGCAGCAGACCGATGCGCTGGGCGATGGCGTCGTTGATGCGTTCGTACCCCTCGGCGACGCTGTCGCCGGAGCCGCGCCAAGCGTCGTTGTCCACGAGGAGGACGGAGTCGGACTCCCGGATCGCGGTCTTGAGCGAGCGGCCGGCGTTGGCTTGGTAGAGCCCGCCCTCGTCGTCGCCGGGGAGGATACCGAGGGTGTAGACGGGCATCTCGTAGATGCGCTTGAGTTCGCGGACGAGCATCGGGGCGCCGCCGGAGCCAGTACCCCCGCCCAGTCCGGCGACCACCACGACGGCCTCCGCTTCGGTGGTGATGCGCCCGTCCATGTCGTCGAGTACCTCCGTGGCGTTCTCCTGCATTATCTGGGCGCCGAGTTCATTGTCGCCGCCGACGCCGTGGCCCTTCACGCGGTCCTGGCCGATGAGAGTGGTATCAACGTCGAGGTTCTGGAGGTCGGCTTCCGCGGAGTTGACTGCTAAGGCGCCACGGACGGCGTTGAATCCCATGTCGTAGTCGAACTCGGCGAGGGCCTGCGTGACCTTGCCCCCGGCTTGGCCGACACCTATCAGGACGACTTTCATACGGAACCTCTAAGCCGGAGAACTAATCAACGTTGCCCCGGCTGCGAACCTGTGGTGCCGTCAGCACTGCTGCACGCCGGGAGAGACGCGATGGCGTCACTCGATGGTGAGCGTGTAGATGCGCTTGCGGGCGTCCGAGAAGGAGAATCGGGAGCCGACGACGTCGATGTCCTCCAGACGGGTCAGCGCGTACCTGACGGTCCGTGGGGGTAGCAGCGTCTCCTCGGCGAGCTGGCTCTGGGTCAGGCTGTCGTTGTACTCCAGTACCTTCGCGACGAGCTTCGCGCTGGGCGGCAGGTCGGCGACGGCGTCCCATCCCGTGTCCTCGTCCTCGACCTCGGCGTGCTGGGCGTCGGATGCACTCATATACAACACCGTATCGCATACAGGGTAATAATATTTCTTGTTCCGTCTCATGCATTGCGGGCATCTTTCGGCAAATCCTCTCCGCCACGGGGGCGAAAGCTTACAATCGGAACCACCCCGTTAGTTCGTGTGGACGAAATCGAGGCCCGCACGGTCGTCTACGCGTCGTCCGAGGAGCTGTACGACTTCCTCGTGGACTTCCCGGGGTACGCGCGTTACTCGGAGTATCTCGACCGGGTGTCACAGGAGGGCGACGGGACGGTCGGGACGAGCTACGCCCTCCGGTTCTCGTGGTGGAAACTCACATACACGGCCCGCTCGGAGGTCACCGGCGTCGACCCACCCGAACGCATCGACTGGCGCATCGTGGAGGACATCGACGCCGAGGGCTACTGGGGGATAACGCCGGCCGAGCCGCCCGACGGCGTCGACGAGGCTACCGAGGTCGTTCTCCATATCGAGTACGACGCCAGTTCGGCCTCGGCGGGCGCCGTCGACCTACCGAAACTCGTCTCGCTGGGGTGGGTCATCGAGAAAGTCAAGCCGCTCGTCCGGAAGGAAGCGACCCGAATCGTCAGACGCGTCGTCGACGACATCGAGGGCGAATCCCGCGACGCCGACGTCGAGATCCGGACTGCGTAGCGTTACTGGTCGCCCGGCGTCTCGTAGTCGCCGCCGTACCGCATGAAGACGTACGCCATCCCCAGCGTCGCGACCATCACGACGGAGGTGGCGACGCCCAGCATCTTCGCGCTTCCGGGCACGCCCAGCGGGCCGCTCTCGCCGGCGCCACCGTCGGAACTCTGCGTCGGGTAGTCCGCGCCGACGACGATCGATCCCTTCATCCCCTGGCCCTGGTGGGGGGCACAGTAGTAGTTGTAGATGCCGTCCTCCTCGAAGGTCTGTTCGTAGTTGACGCCGCCTTCGGTGTAGATATCCGAGTCGAGCGGCCCGTCATCGTTGGAGACGACGTTGTGGCCGCCGCCGTTGCCCGTCCAATCGAACTGGACCGTCGCGCCGTTGTCGACGTGGATGGCGGCGGGGCCGAAACCGAAGGCACCGCCGTTCGCTTCCACACCGACCTCGACCGTCGCGGCGTCTTGGCCGCGGGCGTCCGTGACGCTCCCGTCGAAGTTGCCGACCTCGTCGAGATACCCGCCGAAGTCCGGCGGGCCGGCTTCGCCGCCGCCACCGCCGCCGTCGCCGCCCTCGGTGCCCGCTTCGGTGCCGTTGGCGGTCGCGGTGCCGGTCGCTGTCCCACTCTCCGTCGCCGTCCCCTCCTGTGCGGCAGCGGTACCGGAAGCGGCCGCCACGGCCGTCGCGCCCGTTGCGGTCCGCATAAAGGCCCGACGAGATACGTCCGTACTACCGTCTGTCATGGCTCGTTTTTTGAGCCGGCATATCCTGAATATGTCGGTTTCCAGTCGGTCGAACTGCCCGCTTCCCGGTCCCTTTTCAGCCGCGAACACCTCCGTTCTCATGATGTCACAGCAGACACCTACAGCGGATAGTGTCCCGCGCGCCAGCGGGATGCCGATGCTCGGACTGGGAACCTGGCAGAACGACGACCCCAGCGAGTGTACCGACAGCGTCGAGACGGCTCTGGAGATGGGGTATCGCCACGTCGACACCGCTCAGGCCTACGGCAACGAGGACGCCGTCGGCGACGGACTCGCCGCCGCCGACGTGGCCCGCGAGGACGTCTTTCTCGCGACGAAGGTCTGGAACACGAACCTCGCGGCCGAGGACGTCCACGCGACGACCAAACGGAGCCTCGAGGACCTCGGCGTCGACGCCGTCGACCTGCTGTACGTCCACTGGCCGGCGGGCGCCTACGACGCGGAGGAGACCCTCTCGGCGTTCGACGAGCTCTACGACCAGGGGAAGATACGGAACGTCGGCGTCTCGAACTTTGAGCCCCACCACGTCGAGGAGGCCATGGAGATCCTGGATGCGCCGCTCTTTGCCAACCAGGTCGAGGTCCACCCGTTCCTCCAGCAGGAGGAACTGCGGGCTCACGCCGAGGACCACGACTACGAACTCGTCGCCTACTCGCCGCTCGCCCGCGGCGACGTCTTCGAGAGCGACGTACTGACCGACATCGCCGACGGCCACGACGTGAGCGCCGCGCAGGTCAGTCTGGCGTGGCTCCGGGAGAAGGGCGTCACCGCCATCCCGAAAGCCACCGGCCGCGACCACATCGCCGACAACTGGCAGAGCCTGGACTTCGAACTCAGCGACGCGGAAATCGACCGCATCGACGACATCGACCGCGAAGACCGGAAGGTCGACCCGGACTTCGGTCCCGACGCCTGGAACTGACCGCGAGCCGCTCGTGACGAATATATCCCCCGTCACAGCCTGAAAGCTTTACCACGGGGAGGGGTAAACTGGAAGGTATGTCAGTCGGGAGCGACGGGGTGATCGCCGGCCTCCGAATCGACCTCCGGCGGTTACACGAGACGTGGATGGAGCTCGTCTACCCCCGCCAGCGGGGCGCGGGCGACACGGTGTTGGGCACCTGGCAGCCGGACACACAAATAGGGATGGTGCTGTATCGGGCCTGGTCGGCGCTGGGGGTCCCGGTCATCGCCCTGGTCTATCCGCTGGTCCTCCTGGGCGCGTTCGTCCGGTTCCAGACCCGCCGAATCGGCCACACCGCGACCAGCATCGGCCTGCTCGGCGTCGTCGGGCTCTCGCTGGTGGTCTGGGGCGCACTCGCCGCGCTGGCCAGGTTCGAACTGTCCCTCGTTTCCGGTGGCTTTCTCGCCATCGCGCTGGCCGGCGGCGTGGCGACCGTCTCGGCCGCCCTGGCCGTCGGGACGAAGTCGGCCGGCGGCCGGGCTATGACGGTCCTGCTCGCCTACCCCTTCGCGATGACGGCCCTCTTCCTCCCGCCGGTCGTGGCCGCGCTGTTCTCGAAGACGCTCGCAGCCATCGTCCTCCCCAACAGCACCGCGCTGGCCCAGTGGCTGCTGGACAACGCGCTCGCCCCCGTCGGCCTCGCGGAGACGTTCTCCCGGACGTTCGATCTGGAGGGGCTCGGCTACGTCGTGATGTGGCTGGCCATCTCCTTCCCGCTCGGCTGGGTGCTGGGGGCGCTGGTGTCGCTCGCCGACCTCGTCCGGCCCACGGAGTAACGGTTTTGCGACTCCGCTCCTAACTCGCGCCTGTATGGAACTAGACGCGCTGAAAACGGCCGTAGCCTTCCTCGTCCTGTTTGGCGTCCTCGCCGTCGGGACGCTGATGAGTCCGATGACGACAAGCACCGTGATGATGGTACTCGGTGGCCTGCTCGTGTTCGGCGTCGTGACGCTGCTGCTGGGCGTCAAACACGGCGAATACCGCGCCTCACACTGACAGGGCTGTCGTAGGCGACTGCGGATGACGCCGGCACATACCACGACAGTCCTACAGGATATCGCCCGGTCGAACGACCGTCTTCTCCGGAACGTCCACGTCGACACCGGCGACGGCCACATCGCTCGCCGTGTCGTCGCCGAACCGGACGGTGGCCCCCGCACGCATCGGCGCGAGCAGCCCCGCGACGACGGCCCCCACGGAGGTGGCTGGCGCCCGGAACGCCACGGTCGTCTCGTCGTCGATGTCGTATGCTTCGACGACGCGCTCGCTCGCCGCCAGGACCTCTCCGTGTGTGTAAGTCCCCTCGCCGTCTCGCAGCGCCGGGTCGTCGGGCGCGCGTTCGCCCGGCGGCTGGAGCGGATTCTCGCTCCACAGTTCCCGCTCGAACCCCGCGACGGTCGGGTCGTCGCTCGGGCCGCCGTAGGCCAGCGCCTTCGTCCCCGGCGCCAGTTCGTAGCGGTCGAGCCACGCCGCCGGCGCGACGAGCGCCGTCGCGTCGATGTCAGTCCCCGGAACGAGGTCGGCCACCGCGCCGTCCAGCGTCGCGGCCAGCACTGCGAGCAGCCCGTCGGGACAGTCCCGGAGATAGCCCGGCTCGTCCCCGTCGGTCGGGTTCTTCGGCCCGACGACGACGGCGACGGCCATCGCTTCGCGGACCCCGTAGTGGCGCATGAGGTTCCCCCCTTTCCAGACGTTCGTACAGAAGTCCCGGTAGCTGTACGGCGCCGACCGCTCCGGCGTCGAGAAGAGCGACTGTTGATTTGGGGACGCGAACAGTCAGAAAATTCCGTACACTATCGGGCTTCGACCGCAGTACAGCCAGAAAGCCCCATCCATGCCGGCTGGTCAATTGGCTACGGGTGGACCGAAAGGGCCGTTGTCGGCGCTGTGCGCCGACTGCTCGGGAGAGCTTCGCTCTCCCGGTGGCTGGCTGAACGAAGGCGGACGACGCAAGCACCGCAGGGAGTAGCAACCGAGGAGCACAGCGAGGTCGTTCGGGAGACCTCTGGTCTCCCGTGATGAGCGTGGGACCGGCGGTCCCACGAACCTGCGAACGGGCGCTTCGCGCCCGTGAGCAGATGACGAGAGAGCTTCGCTCTCTCGAACCACCCCCGAGTTCAGCCAGGGCGAGAGCGAAGCTCTCGCGGGCAATCGGACGCTTCGCGTCCGATGACAGCCGGGGCTTTCTGGCCGTCTCCCTCGGAGCGTACCCCAGCAAATCCGACGACAGAAACAGGTTCTCCTACAGCGAGTTCTTCAGTTTCTCGAAGAACCCTTCCTCGACGTCGACCTCCTCGCCGCCGGCCTCGGCGAACTGTTCGAGGGCCTCCCTTTGCTCGCTGTTTAGCTCGTTGGGCGTGACGACCTGCACCTGGACGTAGAGGTCGCCGTTGCCGCGCCGGCGCAGGCGTGGCATCCCCTTGCCTTCCAGTCGGAAGACCTCGCCGCTCTGGGTGCCACTGGGGACATCGACTTCGACGTCGCCGTCGAGCGTCGGCACGGTGATGGCGTCGCCGAACACCGCCTGCGGGAACGAGATGGCGTGGTCGTGCTTGAGGTCGTCCCCGTCGCGCTCGAAGTCGGGGTGGTCACGCACGGTTACCTGGATGAGGAGGTCGCCGTTGGGGCCGCCGTTCTCGCCGGGCGCGCCCTCCCGTTCCATCCGGAGGCTCTGGCCGTCGGCGATACCCGGGGGGATGTCCACTTCGAGGGTGGCCTGGTTGCGGACGGTGCCGTCGCCGCGACAGGTCGAACAGGTCTCGTCGTACAGCGTCCCTTCGCCCTCACAGCGCCGGCAGGTCGCGGTCTGCTGGACCCGACCCATCGGGGTCTGCTGGACGCGCGTGGTCTGGCCCTGCCCGTTACATTCGGGACAGGTTTCCGAGTCGGCGTCGGGCGGGTGTCCCTTCCCGCCGCAGTCCTCACAGGTCTCCGGACGCGTGACGGTTACCTGTTTGCTCGCGCCGGCGTAGGCCTCGTCGAGGCCGATGGTGAGTCGGGTCTGGAGGTCCTGGCCCTGACGCCGCCGGGAGCCGCCGCGGCCGCCGCCACCGCCGAAGAACTGGTCGAAGATGTCCTGCATGTCGAAGCCGC
Source organism: Halobacteriales archaeon QH_8_67_36 (assembly GCA_003021755.1). Lineage (GTDB taxonomy): Archaea > Halobacteriota > Halobacteria > Halobacteriales > Haloarculaceae > Haloarcula. The sequence goes on from PXQZ01000037.1 coordinate 9,203, forward strand.
CGGCCCCACCGACGCCGCCCGCGCCGCCCATACCGCCCTGGCCGCCGCCGGCGCCGCCGCGCTTCTCGGCCTGCTCGAAGCGGTCGTGGCCCATCCGGTCGTACATCTGTCGTTTCTCCTCGTCGGTCAGCACTTCCTTGGCCTTCTTTGCCTTCTTGAACTTCTCCTCGGCGTTCGGGTCATCGCTCACGTCCGGGTGGTACTCCCGGGCTTTCTGCCGATAGGCCTCCTTGATCTCGTCTTCGGAGGCGTCCCGGGAGACCCCCAGTATCTCGTAGAAATCTTGGCTCATTCGTTGTATGAGTGGTACTGGATTGAGACACTTGAAAAGAACGGGTCGCCCACGTCGCCCGCCCCTCGCCCGTCGAACGCGCCCGATCGCCCGGGACCGGGGCGCTTATTTCACCCCCGTGTAACAGTTCGCCCAATGAGTGCCAGGTTGGACGCCCGCGGCGCCGTCACCGTCGAGCGCATCACAGTGTGGGGACTCGCGGCCCTGGTCGTTGCCGCACTGGCCGCGCTCGTCGGCCCCGGCATGGCCTTCGCAGACGCGACCCCGACGGCCGACTTCGAGGGCAGCTACGACGACACGACGGGGACGCTGACGGTGACTCACGCCGGCGGTGCGGACCTGACTGACCGGAACACCCGATCGGTGGCGCTGGTCGTCACTGACACCGACGGCGAGACGACGACGCGACTCGTCTGGGCCGACGAGTCCGCGCTCCCGCTGACCGAGGGCGACGCCGTCACCGTCGACGACCCGAGCACCGACGCCGACGGCGACGGGAACTTCCTCGACGCCGAGCGCTCGGTCGGGTTCCATCTGGAACCGGGCGACACCGCCGACGTGGTCTGGACCGGCCGCCGGCCGGGCGCCCCGTCGATCCAGACCGAGACGCTCGGCACGGTAACCGTCGCGAATTCGACGGGATAACCCCCGCTCGACCTGAATCGTCCTCTTTTCGCCGCTTTGACCGATTTTTCAACCGCTGCCGACTGACGCCTCGCTTTCGTCAAACTGAGAAAGTGAGCGGAGCGAACTTTCTCGGACACCGGAAGACGTGCTCGCTCCGCTGCGCGCGACTTCCGAGCCGACGAGGACGTCTCGTCGTGTTACTCCTCGTCGTCCTCGTCGACGTCTTCGAAGTCGGCGTCGACGTACTCCTCGCCCTGCCCGGCCGCGCCGCCTGCGCCCGCGGCGCCGCCCGGACCCGCACCGCCGGGACCAGCGCCGGCAGCGCCGGCCGCACCCGCGGCCTGCTGGGCCTGGCCCTCGTACATCTGCTTGCCGATTTCCTGGAGCGCCTCGCTCAGTTCCTCGGTGACTGCCTCGTAGTCCTCGCGGCCGGCGTCCTCGTCTTCGAGAGTCTCCTCGACGTCCTCGACCTTGGCCTCGATGTCCTCGATGACGTCGGCGTCGAGGTCCTCCTCGTTTTCCTCCATGAGGGTTTCGGCGCGTCGCACCGAGGCCTCGGCCTCGTTTCGGGCCTCGATTTCCTTGCGGCGTTCCTCGTCTTCCTCGGCGTGTTCCTCGGCTTCCTCCTGCATCTGCTCTATCTGCTCGTCGGAGAGGCCGGCGCCACCTTCGATGGTGATGTCCTCCTTGTTGCCCGAGCCCTGGTCCTCGGCTTCGACGTTGACGATGCCGTTCTCGTCGATGTTGAACGAGACTTCGATCTGGGGCGTTCCGGCCGGGGCCGGCGGGATGCCCGAGAGGGCGAAGGCGCCGAGCAGTTCGTTCTCCTCGGCGATTTCGCGCTCGCCCTGGAAGACGCGAATCTGGACCTGCGTCTGGTTGGCCTGTGCGGTCGTGAATATCTTCGATTCCTCCGTCGGAATCGTGGTGTTCTTCTCGATGAGCCGCTCGAAGAGGCCACCCTTGACCTCGACACCGAGGGACAGTGGCGTCACGTCGAGCAGGACGATGTCGTCCACGTCGCCGGAGAGGATGCCGCCCTGGATGGCCGCGCCCAGCGCGACGGCCTCGTCGGGGTTGACGTTCTTCTTCGGCGCCTGGCCGGTCATCTCCTCGACTTGCTCCTGGACCTGGGGCATTCGCGTCGACCCGCCGACGAGGATGACCTCGTCGATGTCGCCCTTGTCGTAGCCGGCGTCGGAGAGGGCCTGCTCCGTCGGGTCAACCGTCCGGCCGATGAGGTCCTCGGTGAGGCTCTCGAACTTCGCGCGCGTGATCTTCTGTTCGAGGTCCAGCGGGCCGTCGTCAGTCGTAGCAATAAAGGGGAGGTTGATTCGGGTTTCCTTGCGCGAGGAGAGTTCCACCTTGGCTTCCTCGGCGGCCTCGGTCAGGCGCTGGAGGGCCTGGCGGTCCTCGCGCAGGTCGACGCCGTGTTCGGCCTCGAACTCGTCGGCGAGATAGTCGATGATGGCGTGGTCCCAGTCGTCGCCCCCGAGGTCGTTGTCCCCGTTGGTGGCGACGACCTCGTAGACGCCGCCACCCAGGTCGAGGATGGAGACGTCGAAGGTGCCTCCGCCGAGGTCGTAGACGAGGACGGTCTGGTCGGACTCGTCGTCCAGCCCGTAGGCCATCGCGGCCGCGGTGGGCTCGTTGACGATGCGCTCGACCTCGAAGCCGGCGATCTCGCCGGCGTCCTTGGTCGCCTGGCGCTGTCGGTCGTTGAAGTAGGCGGGGACGGTGATAACGGCCTTCTCGACGTCGTCGCCCAGATACTCCTCGGCGTCGCGCTTGATCTTCTGGAGTATCATCGCGGAGACCTGCTCCGGCGTGTACTCCTCGTCGTCGAGCGTGACCGAGTAGTCGTCCTCGCCCATGTGGCGCTTGATGGACTGGATGGTCTGCTCGGGGTTCTTTATCGCCTGATTCTTCGCCGGCTTGCCGACGAGGCGCTCCCCGTCGTCGAACGCGACGACGGAGGGTGTCGTCCGCTCGCCTTCCGCGTTGACGATGATTTCGGGGTCGCCACCTTCCATGACCGCGAACGCGCTGTTCGTGGTCCCGAGGTCGATACCCAGAATCTTGTTGCTCGCCATCTTACCATGTCGTATCGGATTCGGCCGGTTAAAAGTTGCTAGATGCGACGACCCCCGAATCGCGAGCAGTGGCCGCCTGCTGTCGGTTTTGCGTTTCCCACGCTTTGCTAACCGGTGGCGTTATTATGCACCGCAATCCGACCGCTCCGCGGTGTTCGCTGTTCCCAGCTGTCACGTTCGGCGACGGCTCGTCTCGCCCACCGTCATCTACTCCTCCTTGGCGACGGTGACCTGTGCCTCGCGCAGCACCTTCTCGGCCATCTCGTAGCCCGGCCGGTGGACGTCCGCGATAGCGCCCGGCTCCTCCTCGCTCTCGACGTTCGCCAGCACTTGGTGGACGTTCGGGTCTACGTCCTCGCCGGGGTCCGGGTCGATGACGTCGACGTTCTCGGCGTCCAACACGTCGTCTAGCTGGCGCAGCGTCGACTCGACGCCGCCCCGGATGTCGGTGTCTTCGTCCTGTTCCAGCGCGCGTTCGAGGTTGTCCCGCACGTCCAGAATCCGGCCCACGAGGTCCTCCGTGGCTCGCTGTTTCTCCTCCTCGCGGCGCTCTTTCATCCGCTTCTTGTAGTTCTGGAACTCCGCCTGCTTGCGCTTGAGCTTCTCTTCCAGTTCCTCGGCCTCGCTCCCCAGCTCCCCGACCTCGGCGTCCAGCGTCTCGTTCCGGCTCCGCAGCGCCGCGAGCTCGCGGGCGAGTTCCTCGGGGTCGGCGTCGGCGACCCGCTCGACCAGCTGCTCGTCGGCCCTGCCCGCAACATCGTCGAGGTCGATAGCCTCGGTGTCGACGTCCTCCGGCGCGCCCTCGATGTCGGCCTCGCCGTCGACGCCGGCATCCCCGTCGTCGGCTGTCGTCGCCTCCTCGGCTGTGTCCTGCTCACTCATACCCGTGGGGAGTGGTCACGCGAATAAAAGGATTCAGAAACCGAGCCGGGAGATGGAGTGGCGACTTGCGAAACTGCAGCTGGATGCCGTACCTTTGCAACGACGTGAAGTGCTGACAACCAGAAAGCCCCGAGCGGCTACGGTCCCGCGCCTCGCCGCGCGCATTCGCTTCGCTCACGTGCTTGCGTCGTCGGGGTTCCCGTAGCCGCTTGCCCCTTTCAGTCCACCCGTAGCCGGTTGGTCGGACAATGCTGGATGGGACCGAACGAGCCGGGGCTTTCTGGCTGGTCGCAGAATAGCTGGTGAACACTGCTGACGTGTTTCGTACGGTCGCAGTCTCGATTATCCCCACGACTGCGTTTGCTAGCCGCGAAACCGTTATCGGGGGCCTCACCGAACCCCCGACCGTGCTGGAGCTAACGTTCGAGGAGGGGACCATCCGAATCACGGGTGACCCGCCGG
>PXQZ01000038.1 GCA_003021755.1 Halobacteriales archaeon QH_8_67_36
ACGAGGGCGCGGCCGTCGGGCGCGAGGACGCGAGCGAGTTCGTCGAGGCTCGCGCGTCGGTCGGCGGCCGCAGGAAGGTGATGGAGCGTCGCGACGTAGACGGCGAGGTCGGCGCAGCCGTCGGCGAGCGGCAGGCGAGCGGCGTCCCCCAGTAGCAACGAGGCGCGGTCACCGACGCGTTCCCCGGCCGTCGAGAGCAGTGCCCGAGAGGCGTCCAGCCCGACGACGCGGTCGGCCACGTCGGCCAGCAGCGCGGTGTGGCGGCCGTTGCCACAGCCGATGTCGAGGGCCGTCCCGCTGGTCGGCGCGTCGTCGACGAACGACTCGACCTCGGGCCAGGCGTACTCACGGGTCTTCGAAAAGTGGGCCCCGATGCGCTCGTACGTTCGGCGGACGTCGGCCCGGGAGCGGTCCTCCATGCCGAGTGGTGAGAGGAGGGCGCGCTTACCGTTTTCCACTCAGTGCCGGGCAATCGCTGACCGGATGGGGCCGATATCCGGCGCGACGGCAGCGTCGCGGTCCGGTTCCGGGTCCGCCCACGCGAACCGGACGCGACAGCGCCGGTCGACGAGGAAGGCCGCGCGCCGCGTCGAACCGTCGGATCGCCGGACGCCGAACTGACCGTCGACGCCGGGATGGTCGACCAGCAGGGGGAACGGTGCATCGAGAGCGGTGGCAAACTGGCGGTGGTCGTCCATGGTCCCCGGCGCGACGCCGAAGACGGCGATGGCGTCGGTCAGGTCGGCCCAGTCCGTGTCCCGGAGCGCTTCGAGATACGCCCGGCAGCGTGGTTCGAAGTCCGCCGCGTAGAACGCGACCAGTACGGGCGCTCGCCCGGCTGCCGCCGAGAGCCGGTAGGCGCCGGTCGTCTCTCCGTCCGTGCCGTCGAGATCGAAATCGGGAGCTGGGTCGCCCGCATCGAGCATACCGGAACGACCGTCGGCAGCGAGAAAAGCGGTCCGCTAGTCGACCGTCGTCTTCGTAGCGCTCGTCGACCGTCTCCTCTGCGGTCGCGGCCGCGTAGACCGCGAAGAGGCCGAGGCCGGCCAGCCGGGTCAGGACCCCGACTCAGCGCGAGCCCGATGAGCGTCTCCCCCAAGAGGACGTCCGGCTCGATGAGCCATGCGAGGTTGTTCCCCACCCGGACCGGAACCGGGCCCAGTGCCGTCCCGGTCATCCCCTTGAGGTACGCCGGTCCGTACGTGAACACCAGCCCGTCCTCAATGCGCTTGGTCACGCTGGCATAGAAGAACCACCGGTCGGTCACGAGCCACAGGAGCGACAGTCGGTACTGGGTCCACGCCCGCCCAGTGCAACGTCGACGGTGTCGGTAGTTCATCGTGGCCTCATATGTGAACATATGGGTCAGGAAGCATACAAGCAGGAGTGCGTTCCCAACCGCGGGGAGTGTCTCTCAGGGGCCGAGAACGCCCTCAGACACCGTTTCGTGACGACCATCCCGTTTCCACACGGCGCGTGGCAGACCGGGTCCGGATATGGAGGTTCGCTGTCCCCGTTGACCATCGTGAGGTTCAAGCGGCCGTCCGGACTAGCTCCGACGATGCCTATCGAGCTGGCGGGAGCCCACACGACGGCCCGCGTGATGGTCGACGACGAGTCGCTGGTCGAGGAGGACTGTATGGAACAGATTCGGACCCTCATCGACCACCCCGCGTTCACCGAGCCGGTTCGAATCATGCCGGACACGCACTGGGGGGCCGGCGCGCCGATCGGTTTCACGATGCCACTCGCCGGCCGCGTGGTCCCCAACATCGTCGGGGTCGACGTGGGCTGTGGCATGGCCGCGACGAACCTGGGACCGGAACTCCCCCTCGGCGACGCCGAGCGCGAGCGCCGCGTGCGCGAGGCCGTCCCGATGGGCCGGGCTGTCCACGACTACGACGACGCCCCCCACCTCGTCTCCGAGTTCCCGTTCGACCGCGCGAACCGCGCCTTCGAGCAGTTCGACGGGGCCTTTGCCGACCGCTTCGGCGAGCATATCGACCCGATAGAGTTCGATTTCGACGGGTACGACGGCGACTACTTCAAGGGCCTCTGTGACCGCGTGCTGGCCGACCAGCGACAGGGAACGGACCACGTCATCAAGAGCGCCGGCACGCTGGGCGGCGGGAACCACTTCGTGGAGTTCGCCCGCGGGCGCGAGACGGATGACTACTGGCTCGTCGTCCATAGTGGCTCCCGCTATCTGGGGATGTCCGTCGCCCAGTACTGGCAGTCGACGGCGACGGACCGCCGCGCCATCGGCGACATCCGTGCGGAGATTCCCGACGAGTACACGGAGTATCTGAAGTTCGACCCCGACACCGTCGAATCCCGGGAACTCTACACCTGGGTCACCGGCGGGATGGGCGAGTCCCACATCGAGAAGGAGCGGCTCCGCCGGGAACTGGACGGCACGGACATCGAGGATGCCTTCGACAAACTGGGGCGACTCCAGAAAGCCGTTCGGGACGACCTCGGCGACGACGACCGCAACACGGACCTCGACTGGCTCGGCCCGCTGGAACCGGGAGCTGATGAGCGACGCCATCTGCGAGGCGCTGAGCGTCGAGCCCGTCGAGCGCTTCCAGAGCGTCCATAATCTGATAGATTTTGGAGACTTAACCATTCGGAAAGGTGCTACACCAGCACGGAAGGGGCAGCGACTGGTCATTCCTTTCAACATGGCCGAGGGGTCGGTCGTCGCGCGTGGCAAGGGCAACGACGAGTGGCACCAGACCGCGCCTCACGGCGCCGGCCGGGCGATGAGCCGGACGAAAGCTCACGACGTGGTCGATATGGACGAGTTCGCAGAGGCGATGGCCGGGATCTACTCGGAGTCGGTCGTTGAGGCTGTCCGCGACGAGGCCCCCATGGCATACAAGGACGCCGACCGCATCGCCGCGGCGCTCGAACCGACCGCCGAGGTCATCGAGTGGCTCGACCCGGTCCACAACCTGAAATCGACCGACTGAACCGTTCCCGACGGTTCCGTTCCGAGGGTCGTGTCGTCCGATGGAGTTGAGTAAGAGTGTAAAGCATACTTTACTGTAAAGTGCGCTTTACACGCCGAACCTCCGCGTGCCCATGACCACCACTGAATCCCCCGCGAACGATTGGCTCTCCAAACGACAGACGTACCGCCGCCTGATGTTCGGCGCGGTGTTCGGCGGCGTCGCCGTCGGGCTCGTCCTCCGTTGGCTCGACTACCCCGTGGTCGGCGAGGCAGTGTACTGGGTCGGTATCCTGGCCTTTTTCGCCA
>PXQZ01000039.1 GCA_003021755.1 Halobacteriales archaeon QH_8_67_36
CCGCCGGCGCTGTCGCCCCCGCTGCCGGTCGAGTATTTGGCCATGCCCCCGGTAGCGGGTTCGTCATATTTGAAACGTCCGGTTCGGGGGGATGCAAGACACTCCCGGTGCGGAACACAAACGAAAGCCCTTTTATCCGACCGCAGGATACGATCTACTGCAGTGCGCGTGGGTAGCCAAGCCAGGCCAACGGCGCAGCGTTGAGGGCGCTGTCCCGTAGGGGTCCGCCGGTTCGAATCCGGTCCCACGCATATTCCCTTCGAGCGAAGTGAGAACGAACAGCAAAGACTGGATTCGAGCCCTGCAAGTCACAGCGGTCGAGCGGAGATCGACCATCCTGCTCCGGTTCGAATCCGGCCTCGCTCGGCGTCAGTGACGTGTTCGCGAGTGGTAATCGACTGGCTGCAAAATTCAAACTTGATAATCTAGCCGAAAGTTTTTTAAATCCGCAACTCGGAAGTCATAGTATGGCACCGTTCTGGTGCCACTACCTTCCCCCACCCCCCACTTTCCGCACGTACGTCACCGATAGCGACGCGTCGATGTGTCTCTCGACCAGCAGTGAGTACTGTTCGATACCACGGGAGACGCGGCGGGATTCGAACCGGAGGAAGACTCGCTCCGTTCGTCTTCCAGGGCCCGATTCGCGTGCGTGTCATCACCGCTTCACGTCCGTTCGGAGCACGATGGAAGGGGGGTTTGATCCGAGACGAGACGGTCGGCCTTGCCGCGCCCAGCCGCTGTGACTTGCGTGTTCGAGTCCCGCTTCACTCACTTGTCACTCACGTCCGTTCGTGACAAGGTGGAAGGGGCGGGATTCGAACCACGCGGAGCCCTGCGAAGGAAACTGCCAGGCCGTGTCTGGCATTTTAGCCGGCAGCGCTCTACCACTGAGCCACCCTTCCGAGCAGCTATCCGTTAACACGGCTCGGTAAAATATGTGACGGGGTTGTTCACCCACATTGGGCGGTGACGCATCTCCGTCCAATACCGTACTTTCGCCGTTCGAACGTCTCCGTCGTGAGCTACACCGGAGTCAATTATGACGGCGAGGCCGTCGGCGCGGTGCGTTTCATGCGGGACCCGCTGGAGCGTTCGAATCTCGGGGTCCCGTGGTCAGGTGCGAACCGGGCTGGACCGGGGAGACGACCACGCAGGGAACAGCCATGAAGCCGTGTCCGTCCTCGTCGGCGCCTTAGTAGCTGCGTTCCTTCGGTTCGTAGGTCTCCTCGTCGCCGTCCAAGTTGACGGGCTTGTAGTACAGTTCCGGCGTGCCGTCGTTCCACGCCAGCATCGTGTGTTTGATCCACTCGTCGTCCTTGCGCTCCTGGTGTTCCGCGCGCCAGTGAGCGCCACGGAACTCCTCGCGGGCGAGCGCGCCCAGCGTGATGGCCTCGGCCACGTCGAGGATGTTCCGCGTCTCGATGGTGTGGATGAGGTCGGTGTTGTAGGTACGCGATGGATCGGCGACAGCCACGTTCTCGTACTCCTTGCGGGCCTGTCGGATGTCACGCAGCGCGGACCTGACCGCGCCCTCCTCCCGGAAGACGTTGACGTTCTCCGTCATCGTCTGCTGGACGTCGGCGCGGACGTTCGCGTGGTTGATGCCGTCGTCTTCCAGCAGCGTCTCGACGCGTTCGCGCTCGTTCTCGACGGCGTTCTCGATGACGGCGGTCGGTTCGATGGCCGCGCCGTCGGCGGCCACGTCCCCGTCGGGGCTGTCGATGGCGCCGGGCTCGACCGGCGGTTCGACGTCGCCGTCCTCGCTCCCGGCGGAGGGGCCGGTGCCGATTTCGGCGGCCTTCATCTCCTTGCCGGCGGCGTGCCAGCCGGCGCGGGCGCCAAAGACCATCAGTTCGGGGAGGGCGTTGCCGCCCAGGCGGTTCGCGCCGTGCAGCGAGACACACGCCGTCTCGCCGGCGGCGTAGAGCCCACTGATGCAGGTCTCGCCGTTCTCGTCGCACTCGACGCCGCCCATGGCGTAGTGCTGACCGGGCTTGACCGGCATCGGCTCGTCCAGCCCGTCGACGCCCTCGAAGTCCTCCGCGAGGTGGAGGATGTTCTCCAGGCGGTCGAGGATGCGGTCCTCGCCGAGGTGGCGCATGTCGAGGTCGACGTACTCGTCCTCGATGCCCCGGCCCTCGTTGACCTCCGTGAGTTCGGCCCGGGAGACGACGTCACGGGAGGCGAGCTCACCGGCGTTGTTCGCGTAGCCGTGCTCGTACATGAACCGCTCTCCCTCGTCGTTGTAGAGGATGCCGCCCTCGCCGCGGACCCCCTCGGAGATGAGCACGCCCGTCGACGGAAGCGTGGTGGGGTGGAACTGAATCATCTCCATGTCCTCCATCGGCGCGCCGGCGCGGTAGGCCATGGCACAGCCGTCGCCGGTGTTGGCGATGGCGTTGGTCGTGTGGTCGAAGGCCTGGCCCAGGCCGCCGGTCGCGAGGACGACGCCGTTGTTCGCCCTGAACCCGTGGATTTCGCCGGACTTGATGTCGTAGGCGACACAGCCGTGACACGCGCCGGCGTAGGTCGTCCGGGGGAACGACATCCCGCCGAAGGGGCGCTGTGAGACGCGGCCGTCGTCCTCGCGGGAGAAGGGCATCCCCCAGTGTTCGAGCTGGATGACCTCCTCTGGGGCCGATTTGGCGAAGGTGTCGACCGCCGGCGCGTCGGCCAGGTAGTCCGACCCCTTCACCGTGTCGTAGGCGTGGAGGTCCCAGGAGTCGCCCTCCCGGAGCGCGGCGTTGATACCGCCCTCGGCCGCGCCCGTGTGACTGCGAACCGGATGCAGTTTGGTCACGAGGGCCACGTCGGCGCCCTCCTCGTCCGCTGCGATGGCCGCTCGGAGGCCGGCGCCGCCCGCGCCGACCACGATCACGTCGTGTTCGTACATTGTATGGGAAAGGTTCTCTACAGCCGTTTAGGGCTACCAGAACTTCAGGTTGTTCTTGACCGCTTCGCGTTTCAGCTCCTGGATGTGCTCGGTGAGGGGGATGTCCTTGGGACACACCTCGGTACAGGAGAACTGGGTCTGGCACCGCCAGACGCCGTGTTCCTGCTCGATGATACGCAGGCGTTCCTGCTTGCGGCGCTCCCCCTCGCGCTCGTCCATCGCAAAGCGGTAGGCCTTGTTGATGGCCGCGGGACCCAGATACTCGTTGTCGCCGGCGGCGATGTTACACGAGGACATGCAGGCGCCACACCAGATACACCGGGTGGACATCTTCACCTTCTCGCGGTTCTCCCGGGTCTGGCGCTGCTCTTCTAAGCCGTCATCGGGGAGTTCGTCGGCGTCGAAGTACGGTTCGACGGCGTGCATCTGGTCGTAGAAGTGCTCCATGTCCACGACGAGGTCCTTGACGACTTCCTGGTGGGGGAGCGGTTCGATGCGGACCGGCGATTCGAGGTCGGCGAGCTGGGTCTTACAGCCCAGCATCTGGCTGCCGTTGACGAAGAGGGCGTCCGAGCCACACACCGCCTGGCGACAGGAGTGGCGGAAGGTCAGCGACGAGTCGTACGTGTCCCGGGCGTAGATGAGCGCGTCCAGGACGGTCATTCCCTTGTGGAACGGCACCCGGAAGTCGTCGAAGCGGGGCTCTTGCTTGCCCTCGACTTCCGGGTCGTACCGGAACACTTTGAGGAGGACGGTCTCCTCGTCGTCCAGCGTCGCCTCCTCGGCCTCTCGCTGGGCCTCCTGTTCCGCTTTGCGTTCGCGCTTCTCGGCCCGGCGACGGTCTCCCAGCGACTCGGCCGCTTGCTCCTCGCTCTGTTCGTCGGTTTCCGTCTCCCGTTGTTCTATCCGTGTACTCATTGTAGGAATCCGTTCATCGCGAGTGCGACCCGGGTACCCTGTGCGATCAGCAGCAGGCTGGCGGCGACGAGCACCCACTTGACGGCCGTCTTCCGGGTGCCCTCGATACCCTGGTTGATGAGCGCGTTGTACACCCCGTTGACGCCGTGGAACGTGGCGGTGACGAGGAACAGCCACATCGTCGCGAAGTAGCCGATCTGACTCATTCGTGCCTGCGTGCCGGCAAAGGTGATGTTTGCAGCGTGGTTGGCGAAGTGCAACAGCAGGAAGTGGAAAGCGAGGACGCCGATGAGGAACACCGCCGTCAGCCGCTGGAGCAGCCAGCGGCGACCGCCCCGCTCGAAGGAGGAGTAGTGTTTCGCCATTACGCCAGCGGCCCCCCGAGGAACGTCGGAACGCTTGCGACGACGATGGCGCCGGTGAGCACCATCGACGCATAGAAGCTCGTGTCCTGTGCCTCCAGTCCCACGCCGAGGTCGACCATCAGCAGGCGGACCCCGTTGAGGATGTGGAAGACGGCGACGGCCAGCAGACCCACTTCGAGGAACCGGACGACGAGCAGGGCTTCCAGCCCCTGCAGCGTGCTCGTGTACAGCTCTGCCCCCCCGAGCGCGGTACTCAGCACGGCGATGTGGGTGAACAGGTAGCCAACGAGCACCCAGCCGGTGAACTTATGGAAGATCCAGGCCCACATTCCGGCCGAGAACTCCCGCCACCGCCCGAAGTCCTCGACGGTGCCACGGTCGTAAGACTGGCTCATACGGGTGGCTTAGTCCGGGGACGGATAGTAGTTACTACCGCGTGTGCCCCTCGCCGGAATCGGGGGTTCTTACCGCGTTCGACTCGCCGAGTGCGAAATCATCGGCGTCCGAAACGGCCGTCCGTTCAGCCCGGCAGGAGACGTTCGGGGTTCGCGCTGAACACCGGTTCCTCGGCTCCGTTCGAGCGCTCGCAGGGTCCGCTCGTGCTCGGCGCGAATCCAGGCCTCCCCGTCGCCGTTCCCGATGACCGTGTGCTACCCTGACCAGCGGACGACCTCCGAGTCAAGCATCCCGAACGTCGTCAGCACCGACCCGGGCTCTGTAGCGCGTTGTCGATAAGGGGCCGCCGGAACCGGTGGGCCTCGCCCATCTCGATGGTGATCGTGGGGGTCCCCACGCTGCTGGCCTCCCGCCGGAGAGCCGTTCGGCCCGGCCTCGCGTCGAGGCGACCCAGCGAGCCTCCGCGTCAGTCGCCGTTCGTCACTTCCGCCACGCTCTCCGTGATATCTTCCTCCGCCCGCCACAGATACAGCGTCGCGTAGCTCCGATACGGCGCCCACCGCTTGGCGTAGTCGACCATCTCCGAGCGGCTGTAGCCGTCGCCCACGACGTTCGAAAAGCCCTTTCGCACGCCCAGATCACCGACGGGAAACACGTCCTCGCGACCCAACGAGAACAGGAGTTGCATGTTGGCGGTCCACGCCCCGACGCCGGTGATGGCCGTGAGTTCCGCCCGGACGGTGTCGTCGTCCATCCCGGCGAAGTGGTCGACGGAGTAGCCGTGTTCGTCGAAGGCCGCGGCCACCTCGTTCACGTAGCGGGTCTTCTGTCGGGAGAGGCCGGCCTCCTTGAGGAGTACGTCGTCGGCCGCACGCACGCCCGCCGGCGTCACCTCGATGGCGTCAAACAGCCGGTCGCGGGTCGCCGCGGCCGACGCCATCGACACCTGCTGGCGACAGATGGAGACGATCAGCCGCCGGAACATGTCCTCGGCGGGGTCGAGAGTAAGGGGGCCGTGTGTCGCGACGAGCGGTCCGATGTCGGGGTCCTCGCGGAGGAACTCGTGGGGCGAGTCAGTCATCGCGCGGAGCTAGTGGTCCGCGAGGCATGAACGTATCCGTCCGTGCCGCACCCGCCGGCGACTGCGCTTCGTCGGATTCGTTATCCTTTTTCGATGGGCAAAGCCGGGTTGCCGACGATAGTCGTCCCGGGGGTCACGTCGTCGACGACGGACGTCTCGCCGATGACGGTGACCATCCCGCGGTCGATGCACAGTCGCTCGCCGACGTCGGACCGGGGTGAATCTCGACGCCGGTCAGAGATCGGCACAGGCGGGAGACGGGTCGTGTGGCGAACTCGTGGTCGGTTACCCACAAGTTGTAGGCGAGTCGATACAGCCGGACGGCAGAGAAGTCGACCCGACAACAGCGACTGGACTCCGAGCGCCGTCGCCGGCTGCCGACACGAGCGGGCGAGGCTACCGTGCATACGGGAAACTCACTCCCGGACGAGCTTAAATTCGGTAGGAACGCCGGCCGCCGGGGGATCACTCGATATCTATCCGGTGGCCGCTGTCGAGCGGTTCGACCCGGCCGACGGTTAGCCGTAACACGCCGTCCTCCATCGACGCGGTGATGGCCTCCGTGTCCGCGTCGTTTGGCAGCGTGATGCGACGGGAGAGCGACTGGTGTGACCGCTCCTGCTGGATGTAGTTCGACTCGCTTGCGACCATCTCCTCGCGCTGTTCGGCCTCGATGGCCAGCGTCCGGTCGGTGACGTACACTTCGATGTCGTCCGTGGCAAAGCCCGGCATGTCGGCCACGATGGTGTACTCCGCGTCGGTTTCGGCCATGTCGATGCGGGGCTGGTCCATCCCCTGTGTCCACGGTTCCAGTCCGGTCCCCCACCGGTCAGCGGCGGTCCCGAACTGCTTGCTCATCCGGTCGAACCACGCCTCCATGCTGTCGAGTGGGGACTCTCGGTCCATAGCGGACGTTGGCCGACGGCGCGCTTAGTTACACACCGGGTACGGGCCGACGGCCGGCGTACCGATGCGTCAGCCGGTACGGTAGGATAGTCCTTGTCCGGCGGTTCCAGCCCCGTCGCGATGGTAACGCGCTGATAAACCCGAAGACGGTTTTTCGGGGAGAGAAACGTTGAACCGTGGGCCGACAGTGGGGACACATGTCATGGATTTCGAGGACATCGAGACGGTCGCGGTGCTGGGCGCGGGCAACATGGGCCACGGCATCGCCGAAGTCGCCGCACTGGCTGGCTACGAGGTCCGGATGCGCGACATCAAAGAGGAGTTCGTGCAGGACGGCTACGACAACATCGAGTGGTCGCTGAACAAGCTCGCCGAGAAGGACCAGCTCACCGCCGAGGAGGCCGACGCGGCGCTCGACCGCGTCACGCCGCTGGTCGACATCGAAGAGGCCGTGGGCGACGCCGACGTGGTCATCGAGGCCGTCCCCGAGAAGATGGAGATAAAGAAGGACGTCTACACCGACGTCGAGCAACACGCCCCCGACGAGGCCGTCTTCGCCACCAACACCTCCAGTCTCTCTATCACCGAACTGTCGGCGGTGACCGAACGGCCCGAGCAGTTCTGCGGGATGCACTTCTTCAACCCGCCCGTGCGGATGCAGCTCGTCGAGGTCATCACGGGCGCCCACACGAGCGACGAGACGCTGGACACCATCGAGGCACTCGCCGACGACTTCGGCAAGAGCCCGGTTCGGGTCCGCAAGGACTCGCCCGGGTTCATCGTCAACCGCATCCTCGTCCCGCTGATGAACGAGGCCTGCTGGCTCGTCCACGACGACGTGGCCACCATCGCGGAGGTCGACTCGACGACGAAGTTCGACATCGGGCTCCCGATGGGCGCGCTCGAACTCTCCGATCAGGTCGGCAACGACGTCGGTCTCCACGTCCTCGAGTACATGCACGAGACACTCGGCGAGGCCTACGACCCCTGCCCGCTGCTCGAAGCCAAGGTCGAGGACGAGAAGCTCGGCAAGAAGACCGACGAGGGGTTCTACGACTACGAAAACGGCGGCGCGGACATCCCCCGTGACCAGGCTAGTGAGGAGATCAGAAACCGCTTGCTCGCCGTGATGGCCAACGAGACCGGCAAGCTCCTCCGGAACGACGTGGCCACAGTTGCCGACATCGACGAGGCCGTGATGTTGGGCGGTGGCTTCCCCGAGGGCCCGGCGAAACTGGCCGACAAGGCTGGGCTGGACACCCTCATCGAGACGCTCGCCGAGGTGTACGACCGGACGGAAGACGAACGGTACGAACTCGCCGACGGGCTGGCCAACGCGGCCGCCGAGGGCGGCTTCTACGGCGGTGACGACGGCGACGAGGTCAGCTACGACACTATCAACGTCGAACGCCTGAAGGGCGGCGTCGGCCACATCGAACTCGATCGCCCCCACCGGATGAACACGGTCAGCACGGAGATGCTGGACGAACTCGCCGACGCCATCGATCGCCTGAACGAGGACGACGACGTGCGCTCGATCCTGCTCACCGGCGCTGGGGACCGGGCCTTCTCGGCGGGCGCGGACGTCCAGTCGGCCGCGACGAACGCGACGACGCTCGACGGCGTCGAACTCTCGAAAACGGGCCAGGAGACGTTCGGCAAACTGGAGGACTCCCCGATGCCCGTCGTCGCCGGCATCGATGGCTACACGCTCGGGGGCGGGATGGAACTCGCCACCGCCGCCGACATGCGCGTCGCCTCCGAGAG
>PXQZ01000033.1:0-2093 GCA_003021755.1 Halobacteriales archaeon QH_8_67_36
GGCGGGCCGTCGTCCACGGCGTCCGGGTGTTCAACGACGGCGAGTTCCACGGGTCGGACGACTGCTTCGAGATCAGTTTCGGAAGCGTAATCGAATCGTAACGGTCATTCGAGCCGCTCCGCGTACTCGTGGTCCACCTCACTCGCCACCGGATACTCCCCGTCGAGCTCGATCTCCCACCCGTGGAGTACCGCCGGGTCGTCGAGCGCGTTGGTGAGCGTGGTCCGCACGTCGAGGAGGTCCACGCCGTAGTAGTCCCGCGGCACGCCCTGGAGGTATTGGAGCGCGGTCTCAAAGAGCGAGCGCATCCCGTCGTCGCCGGACTGCGTCCGGCTGCCTGAGGCGCCTTGCGCCTCACTGTTTTCGAAGTCAAAGTGCTTGTATGCCCCGGCAGCCACCTGCACCATCCCGTGGAGAAACGCGCTCTCCGTGGTCCCGTTTCCGTAGTTGTACCACTCCGATTCGAAACAGTCGTGGGCCTCGTGGAACTCCCCGGCGTTGTAGAGCCGAACGCCGTGAATTACGGCCCGTCGGAGCGTCCCGTGTTCCCACCCGTTTGACGGCCCGCGCCCGGCGTCCCACCCGGTCGGAGTGCCGGAGGTCGGTGGACTCACGGTGTCGTCTCGGGTGTGGTCGGTCATGCGGCTACCTTCTTGCCCCACTCACGTAACCGCGTCGGACGGCCTTACCGGCGGTGACGAATCCGTGCCACTCTAATAGCCAGCCGGTAACGTTAGGACAGATGCGAGTCGAGCAACTGGGCGAGGGGGAACCGTCTATCGCTGTCGTCGGCAGCATCCACGGCGACGAACCGTGTGGCCGCGACGGCATCGAGGCGGTGCTGGCGGACCCGCCCCCCGTCTCCCAGCCCGTGAAGTTCATCGTCGTCAACGAGCAGGCCCTGGCCGCGGGCAGGCGGTACCTCGAAACCGACCTCAACCGGGTCTTCCCGGGCGACGCCGACAGCGACGTTCACGAGATGCGCCTGGCCGCCGAACTGACCGCCGAGTTACAGGGATGTACCGTCCTCTCACTGCATTCCACGCAATCCTACGACGGCATGTTCGCGCTGGTCGACGAGGTCACCGACCTGGCACGGAGCGTCTGTCCGAAACTCTCCGTCGACGCCGTCGTCCGGACCAAGGGCAACAACGAGGGACGGCTGTTCTCGGTCGCCCCCTCGACCATCGAAATCGAGTGTGGCTACCAGGGGTCGCCGGAGGCCGCCGAAAACGCCGAGCAGGTCGTTCGGGAGTTCCTCGCCGCGCTGGGGATCACGGACGAGCCGGCGCCGGTCAGGAACAGGTCGCTACCGGTGTTCCAGCTTGGCGGTCCCATCCCTAAGGACGCCGCCGCGGAGTACGAGGTGTTCGTGCGGAACTTCGAACCGGTGGCCGCGGGCGACCCCGTCGCCGCCGCGGACGGCGAGACGCTCTACGCCGACGAGGCGTTCCATCCGGTGTTGCTCTCCGCGGAGGGGTACGAGGACGTCTTCGGCTACATGGGGAGCCACGTCGGGACGCTGGAGTAGGGCAGGGCCCACCGTGGTACTCGCTTTCAAGCGTCGTCGGGCGCCTCGAACTCGACCATCGTGAGGTCCCGGTCCAGCATGCAGTAGTCGTGTGGGGGCTCCCCGAGCACCTCCGAGATGCGATACTCCGTGTCGAAGTCGGCCCCCTGTGGCTCGCAGTAGGCGTGGCTCGGACAGTCGGTGTGCGGGCAGGGACCGGCCAGTTCGGCCTTGCTGCCGGCGAAGGCACCCTTGGTCGGGACGTTCACCCGGATAGAAGCGGGTTCGACCTCGACGGCGCGGACGCCCCCGTCGTGGACGGCACAGTCGAGGGTCTGGCCGCTCTCGCGGACCTCGGTGATGCGATAGCGGCGCCCCGCCGTGAGATTGAGACACTGGTCCCGGTATGGGCAACCCGAACACCCCGACGCCTCGCCGTGGTAAACGAACTCCACGCCGGGCTCGGCGAGCCGAGTGCCGACGAGCGTAACAGTTGTCATAGTGGTGCGTAGACGGGCCCGGAAGGTAAGTGTATGCGGACAGTCGTAGGTCAGTTCCGGATAGCGCCTGCGGGGTCGGCGCG
>PXQZ01000033.1:2182-8087 GCA_003021755.1 Halobacteriales archaeon QH_8_67_36
GCCGCGTTGCGGTCGGCGGCGACCTCGGCCCGGTGGTCCACCTCCGGTTCGAGGTACAGCGTGACGTACCAGCCTTCGCCCGCGCGATCTGCCCCGGGGCGACGAGTCCGCTTGCCGTGTGTGAGATACACCGTGGGGAGACACGGCGCGGGGAAGCTCTCGCTGTCGAAGACGTCCGGGCGGTACGCGAGGACGAGTTCCGTTTCGGTCCGGTTCCACACCGTCCACTCCTCGGCCAGCGCCTCGAGGTCCATACCGGGCGCTGTGGCTCGGCGGGCAATACGCTGTCGAACGGCCGCGGTTTCGGTCGAGTATAAACTACGTTCCAGGACACTGCCGTGGTACACCATACCGACGCGACGCAGTCCGTGGGTTCACCCGAAAATATCCGGGTGAGAGACCCGGTGGTTTATGTGTCGGGGCAAAAGGGTCTTATTGTTGAAGCACTCACGTAATAAATAGTATCGGAACTACAGTCGAAGGCTGTCACTCGTTACCGAGGGGGTGGAGCGGTCCCCGTCCCCACCGCCAGCAATCACATGGTATCGCTTGCCAACCGGCCCAAACGGGTCATGCCGCGGTTTCCGGTTATGTACGGCTGGAGCGGCGGCTGTCGTAGTCGGACCGCTCCCGACTGGTCGCGTCGCGTGCAGAACTACTCGATATAGCATGAGCAAGAACAAAGAGACACTCGAAGCACTGAGCCAGGAGTACAAAGACACCATACCGGCGGACCTCCGGACCATCCGGACGTTCGACTGGTATCTCGACCAACTGTACGAGGACCCCCGTATCGCCCGCAACGCCCACCAGCGCGTGGCGGACATGTTCGACTATTACGGGACCGAGTACGACGAAGACGCCGGCGTCGTCGAGTACGAGATCGCCAGCGAGGACCCCATCACCGACGGCGAGAACACGTTCTACGGGCGGGAGGTCCACGAGGCCATCCACGAGTTCGTCAACAAAGTCAAGTCCGGCGCCCGCGGGCTGGGTCCCGAGAAGCGAATCAAGCTCCTTCTGGGTCCGGTCGGGTCGGGGAAATCCGACTTCGACCGACAGGTTCGGCGCTACTACGAGGACTACACCCGCGGCGACGGGGGCCGGATGTACACGTTCCGCTGGACGAACCTCTGTGACGTGATTCACGACCAGGACCCGGGCGACGACGTGGTCCGCTCGCCGATGAACCAGGACCCGCTCGTCCTGCTCCCGCAGGACCAGCGCGACCGGGTCATCGAGGACATCAACGAGGAACTGGACGCTCCCTACACCATCCGCAACGAGCAGGACCTCGACCCGGCCTCGGAGTTCTACATGGACCGGCTGCTGGCGTACTACGACGACAACCTCCAGGAAGTACTGGAAAAGCACGTCGAGATCATCCGCTTCGTCGCCGACGAGAACCAGCGCCAGGGCATCGAGACGTTCGAGCCAAAGGACAAGAAAAACCAGGACGAGACCGAACTTACCGGCGACGTCAACTACTCCAAGATCGCCATTTACGGGGAGAGCGACCCGCGAGCCTTCGACTACTCGGGCGCCTTCTGTAACGCCAACCGGGGTATCTTCTCCGGCGAGGAGCTACTCAAACTCCAGCGGGAGTTCCTCTATGACTTCCTCCATGCCAGCCAGGAACAGACTATCAAGCCGAAGAACAACCCCCGTATCGACATCGACCAGGTTATCGTCGGCCGGACAAACATGCCCGAGTACCGGGACAAGAAGGGCGACGAGAAGATGGAGGCGTTCAACGACCGGACCAAGCGCATCGACTTCCCGTACGTCCTTCAGTACGAGGAGGAAGCCAGGATATACCGGAAGATGCTTCGGAACGCCGACCTGCCGGACATCCAGGTCGAACCACACACGCTGGAGATGGCCGGTCTCTTCGGCGTCCTCACTCGTATCGAGGAACCCGACACGGCGTCGGTCGAACTGGTCCAGAAGGCCAAGGCGTACAACGGCGAAATAGACGAGGCCGACGATATCGACGTCAAGAAGCTCCGCGAGGAGGCCGAACACGCCGCCGACATTCGTGAGGGGATGGAGGGTGTCTCGCCCCGGTTCATCGGCGACGAGATAGCCGAGGCCATCATGGACTCGATGCACCGCAGCCGTGACTTCCTCTCGCCGCTGACGACGTTCAACCATCTAGAGGGGAACCTGGAGAACCACGGCTCGATCGACGCCGAATCGTTCGACGAGTACTACCGCTTTCTCGAACTCGTCCGCGAGGAGTACAAGGAGCGGGCCATCGAGGACGTGCGCCACGCGCTGGCCTACGACATGGACGAGATACAGCGCCAGGGCGAGAAGTACATGGACCACGTAATGGCCTACATCGACGACGACACCGTCGAGGACGAGCTGACCGGTCGGGAGCAGGAACCCGACGAGCAGTTCCTGCGCTCCGTCGAGGAGAAACTCAATCTCCCCGAGGACCGCAAGGACGACTTCAGGCAGGAGGTCAGCAACTGGGTCAGCCGCCGGGCCCGCGAGGGTGATACGTTCAACCCCCAGGACAACGACCGCCTGCGCCGCGCGCTGGAGCGGAAGCTCTGGGAGGACAAGAAACACAACATCAACTTCTCCGCGCTGGTTTCGTCGGGGGAGATGGACGACGACGAGCGCAACCAGTGGATAGACGCGCTCATCGAACAGGGCTACTCCGAGGAGGGCGCGCGTGAAGTGCTCGAGTTCGCCGGCGCGGAGGTCGCCAAAAGCGAGATGGAGGAGTAGATGAGCGGCGAGGAGTACATCGACCGCGCCGACGAGGCCCTCGACGCCACCTACGAGGAGCCGATGGCACTGGGGGAGTACGTCGACACCGTCCTTGAGACCCCCCGGATAGCCGCTCACGCCTCGAAGTACCTGCTCGCTGCAATCGAGGCTGCGGGCACTCGTACGGTCATCGAGGAGGGCGATGAGAAGGAGCGGTACCGCTTCTTCGACGACCCGCACAACGACGGCGAGCACGCCATCCTCGGCAACACCGAGGTGCTGAACGCCTTCGTGGACGACCTGCGCTCCATCGCAGCGGGCCGGGGCAAGGACGAGAAGATCGTCTGGCTCGAAGGCCCGACGGCGACGGGCAAATCGGAGCTCAAACGCTGTCTCATCAACGGGCTTCGGGAGTACTCTCGCACCCCCGAGGGCCGGCGCTACACCGTCGAGTGGAACGTCGCCGGCGCCGGCGGCAGCGACAGCGCGCTGACCTACGGTGACACCCCGATCGAGGACGAGGACGACTGGTACGAGAGCCCCGTCCAGGTCCACCCGCTGACCGTGTTCCCGAAAGACGTGCGCGAGGAGCTGCTGGCGGAAATCAACGACCGGCTGGACGACCACATCGAGGTTCGCGCCGACGGGGAACTCGACCCCTTCTCGCGGGAGGCGCATGACTTCCTGGAGGAGCAGTACCGTCGCAGCGGCGAGGAGAACCTTTTTTCGGCCGTAACGGACCCCTCGCACCTGCGCGTGAAAAACTTCGTCGTCGACGTGGGCCGGGGCATCGGCGTCCTCCACTCGGAGGACGAGGGCACCCCGAAGGAGCGCCTCGTCGGCTCGTGGATGCACGGGATGCTCCGCGAACTGGACTCGCGGGGCCGAAAGAACCCCCAGGCGTTCTCCTACGACGGCGTCCTCTCGCAGGGCAACGGCCTGCTGACCGTCGTCGAGGACGCCGCCCAGCACGCCGACCTGCTGCAGAAACTGCTGAACGTCCCCGACGAGAGCCGGGTCAAGCTCGACAAGGGCATCGGGATGGACGTCGACACCCAGCTCGTCATCATCTCGAACCCGGACTTGGAGGCCCAGCTCAACCAGCACGCCGACCGGGAGGGCCAGGACCCGCTGAAGGCGCTCAAGCGCCGGCTGGACAAACACGAGTTCACGTACCTGACGAACCTCTCGCTGGAATCGCAGTTGCTCAGACGCGAGCTCACGAACGAAACCAGCGTCTGGGACCCGGACTCCTGGGAGGAGCTTGAGGCGTGGATTCAGGAACCGGTGTCGGTGTCGGTCAGGGACGACCTCGACACGCCGACGGAGAAGGACATCGCGCCCCACACCATCGAGGCGGCCGCGCTCTACGCCGTCGTCTCGCGGCTCGACAGCGCGACCGTCCCGGCCGGACTTGACCTGGTCGAGAAGGCGCTACTCTTCGACCGGGGCTACCTGATGGAGGGCGACGAGCGCGTCGACATCGACGATTACGACGTGGAGACGACGGATGCGGACGGCGACCACGGCATCCCCGTGACCTACGTCCGCGACGTCGTGGCCGACCTGCTGCATGAGACACAGGACCGCCACCATCCGGAGCTGCCGGTCGAGCACGTCATCATGCCCCGGGACGTGCTGAACGCCATCGCGGAGGGGCTGGCGGACGCGCCGGTGTTCTCGCCCGGCGAGGCGACCGAGTACGAGGAGCGCGTGGTCCCGGTGAAAAACTACGTCTTCGGCGAACAGGAGCAGGACGTGCTGGCCGCGCTGATGCGGGACAAGCGTGTCGACGAGGCCACCGTCGAGGAGTACATCGAGCAGGTGTACGCCTGGGCCTCCGACGAACAGATAGAGAACGAGCGCGGGGAGTACGTCGACCCCGATCCGCTGAAAATGAAGGTGTTCGAGATAGAGCATCTCGGTCGGTTCGACGAGAAGAACTACGACGGCGGCGAGGCCGACCACGCGGTCACGAAGTTCCGGACGGAGAAGATAATCACGGCGCTGAACCGCCACGCGTGGCAGCGCCGCGACGAGGAGTTCCGCGTCGGCGACGTCTCGCCAAAGGAGATTCCGGTCATCAAGACCGTGCTGGGCAGCCACGACTGGGACAACGTCAAGCGGACCTACGAGGACTTCGAGCCGGGGCAGTGGGACAACCCGCCGTCGGGCACCGAGACGGCCACACTCAAGGAGAAAACCGTCCGGAACATGATGGAGATGCACGACTACAGCGAGGCGGCCGCCGAGCTGACCAGCCGCCACGTCATGAACCAGGTGAGCTACAGATGGGACTGAAAGACGACCTCGAACGGTACCGCGAGGTCGGCGAGGAGCGCCGCCAGGACCTGGCGGAGTTCATCCAGTACGGCGACCTCGGCCGGTCTCGCGACGACGAGGTGAGGATACCCATCAAGATAGTCGACCTGCCGGAGTTCGCTTACGACCAGCGCGACAAGGGCGGCGTCGGCCAGGGCGAGGACGCCCAGGAGGGCGACCCCGTCGGCCAGCCACAGCCCCAGCCCGGTGACGGCGACGACGGCGAGGACGGCGAGCCCGGCGAGGAGGGCGGCGAACACGAGTACTACGAGATGGACCCCGAGGAGTTCGCACAGGAGCTGGACGAACAGCTCGGTCTGGACCTCGATCCCAAGGGAAAGACGGTCGTCGAGGAGAAGGAGGGCGACTTCACGGATATCACCCGCTCCGGGCCGTCCTCGACGCTCGACTTCGAGCGGCTGTTCAAGAAGGGGCTCAGGCGCAAGCTGTCGATGGACTTCGACGAGGAGTACGTCCGCGAGGCGCTGAAAGTCGACGACTGGGGGCCGGCCACGGTGTTCGAGTGGGCCCGCGAGAACAACATTCCCGTGTCGAAAGCGTGGATAGAGGACGCCTACGGCGATCTCCCGACCGAGGAGAGATCGACGTGGGCGAACATCGAGGAGATGGAGGCCAACGTCGAGAAGGTCGACACCTCGACGCGCATCCGTCGGGAGGGGGTCGACCAGATTCCGTTCCGCCGGGAGGACGAGCGCTACCGCTACCCCGAAATCGTCGAGGAGCGCGAGAAGAACGTCGTCGTAGTCAACATCCGCGACGTGTCCGGGTCGATGCGCCAGAAAAAGCGGGAGCTGGTCGAGCGGACCTTCACGCCGCTTGACTGGTATCTCCAGGGCAA
>PXQZ01000034.1 GCA_003021755.1 Halobacteriales archaeon QH_8_67_36
GGCGAGAGCGAAATCAGGCCCGCCCGGTCCAGCGCCCGGAGTTGCCACGGCGGCCGCGACACCGCCAGTTGCTCCTCGTCGGGATTGCGCTCGCGGTAGCCGGCGTGCCACGTCGCCATGCTCCGCAGACCGCCGTGTGCGAGCTGCAGGAATATCTTTCCCTCGTGTAGATGAATCGCGTCGGTGAGCCGTTCGAGCCGCGCGACGAACGCCGGGTCGTGGACCCGCGTCATGTTCGGCGCTGCACAGCCGCCCGTCGGCGTGACGATGCTCGCGCCCTGAAAGACGAGACCGACGCCGCTCTCTACCGTCGGTTCGAGTTCGTCTATCAGGGTGTCGACGGCGTCCTCGCCGTTGCCGGCACACTCGAGCACCGGTGCCCGATAGAGCCGGTTTGGAAGCCGGCAGCCGCCGATGTCCAGCGGTTCGGCGAGTCCGGTCACGGCGCCCCGGGTAGTCGCGTTCGGTCGCCGCGCTGTCCGCGCATACATCGCCGTTGGCGCGGGTAGTGAAAAATCCCGTCGGCGCCGGCCGCGCTCGTGTCACGGCACACTGCGCTCACGGGTCGCTTTGCTCACGGCTACCGCCATTTGCTTTCGAGACGTCTCGCCGTGATCGAACTCCCGTTACTTCTCCACAACCAGCAGCGCCACCCGTTCGCGCACGGCATCGGCTAGCGTCCCGTCGGTGGCCGCGAGTTCGGTGTCGCCGACGTCGAAGAACTCCCGCACACGCGCCTCGTCGTAGTCGCCGACCGTCTCCGCGTCGTCGAGTGCCTCGCCGAGGTCGGCTGCGGCAGCGGCTTCGTCTTTTCGGTCGTTTCCATCCACGATGACGGCCACGACCGGACAGTCGCCCTCGCTCACGCCCATCCGCAACGCCCGGTTTATCTGGCGGCGGCCGGCGGCGTACAGCAGTATTTCGACGCCGAAGTCCTCTGCGATGGTATCCGCGCGCTCGCGGGCGCGGGCAGCGAGGTCGACCGCCCGTTCGAGGTGGGCGCGGTCCACGACGTAGCGGGCGTCGAAGGCCTGTACCGTCACGCCGTGGTCGTCGCCGATACCGTCGAGTTCGGCCACGAAGGCGCCCACGTCGTCGATGTCGGCCCGCCCCTCGATCACCTCCATCAGAAGTCACCCAGGTTCGACTGGTCCGCCTCGGACTCGTCCTCGTGGTCCCCCTCGCCGTCGCGGGGCGACGCCCCGTGGACCTCGACGTCGGGGTCGGGCTCGATGCCCGCCATCGAGGGGTTTCGGTGGCCGGCGTTTTCGAGGACGTTCTCCGCGGTCTTCCGGCGCCCGCGCAGCGCGGCCAGCACGACCGGTTTCGCGGCGTCGCGTAGCTCCGCGCGGTCGCTGATGCCGGCCTCGAACAGCCGGCGGGCGCGCTTGCGGCCGACGCCGCGGACCCCGGCGAGGTCGACCAGTTCCTCGCGGACCCCGTGTTCGACGCGGATGCGGGCCTCGCTGATGGCGCGGGCGGCGTCCGAGTCGACCTCGCCGGCCAGCGATTCGGCGGCCCCCAGCAGCCACTGGGCCGTCTCGACCTTCCCGCGGATGTCGCCCGGACCGACGCCGTAGCGGTCGGTGATGGTCTCCTCGTCGACCTCGCTGGCCCAGTCCTCCAGCAGGCGCGCGGTCTTGAGCGCCGAGAGCCAGTCCTCGAAGCGCTCGTCCTCGAACTCCGAGGGCGTCGGACCCAGCAGTTCGTCCTCGCGTTCGTACAGCGCCGTCTCGTACTCCTCCCGGTCGCCCGAGCGCAGGTAGAGCTGGTACATGTCCGGCGTGCGCGAGACGAGGTGGTAGAGTCCCAGCGCCGAGACGTCGTCGGGGTCGATTTTGGCGCTTGCCGCGCGCTCCTCGGCCAGTTCGTTCGCGGTGGGGAACTCGAGCGAGGTCGCGTCCAACTCTCCGGCATCGACGTCGAGGAAGCCGTTGCGCTCCAGATACGTCAGCACGTCGTCGACCACCATCCCCAGCCGGCCGCTCTCGCCGGTCTGGCTGGCGTAGAGGGTCTGTTCGAGGAATTCGAGCAGCCCCGTTCGGGAACGAGCGAAGCCCGAGGAGACGGTCGCGAGGATATGCGTCCTGAGGGCGGGTTCGGCGGCGAGTTTCGACCGGACTGGCTCGGGGTCGGCCCAGACGTACCGC
This sequence comes from Halobacteriales archaeon QH_8_67_36, assembly GCA_003021755.1. Lineage (GTDB taxonomy): Archaea > Halobacteriota > Halobacteria > Halobacteriales > Haloarculaceae > Haloarcula. The sequence goes on from PXQZ01000034.1 coordinate 2,151, forward strand.
TCGAACAGTTCGTCCAGTTCATCGTGGCTGCTGGCCACCAGCACGGCCTCGCCGTAGGGGTCGAGCCCTGGCCGGCCGGCCCGCCCCATCATCTGGTGGACCTCCAGCACGGAGAGTGGGGCCATCCCGCCCGCGCTCCCGTCGTAGCGGCGCCAGTCCCGGACGACGACGCGCCGCGAGGGCGTGTTCACCCCGGCCGCGAGCGTCGGCGTCGCACAGACGACCTTCACGAGGCGGTCCTGGAACGCCTGCTCGACGAGTTTGCGGTGGCCCCTGGCGAGACCGGCGTGGTGGAAGGCGGCGCCGTCCGCGACGGCGTCGGCCAGGTCGTCGCTCGTCTCGGTGTCGCTCACGTCCCGGATGTCGGCGGCGATACCCTCCAGTTGCGCTTGCTCCTCGGCGCTCAGGTGGGGCCGGACCGTACTCGCCAGCCGCTCGGCGGCGGCCTCCGCGTTCCGGCGGGAGTTGACGAACACGAGCGTCGAGCCACCCTCCTCGACGCTGCCGTCCTCGCCCTGTTTGTCCTGTAACGTGTCCCGGACGATAGCCGCGGTGGGCTTCTCGTTGTTCCGTACGGCGAGGCGCTGCTGGCTCCCGTCCTCCAGATGCAGGGCCTGCCCGTAGTGGACGCCCTTCTGAAGCTCGATGGGCCGCCAGTCCGAGTCCACGAGTTCGGCGTCGAGCCAGCCGGCCAGTTCGCCGGCGTTGCCGATGGTCGCCGACAGCGCGACGGTCTGGAGGTCGGGGTTCAGCCGTCGGAGCTTCGCGAGCGTCACTTCGAGCGTGGGACCGCGCTGGCCGTCGTCGACCAGATGTACCTCGTCGCTGACGACACAGGTCAGGTCATCCAGCCACGGCGCGTCGTTTCGCACGAGAGAATCCACCTTCTCGCTGGTGGCGACGACGACGTCACAGTCGCCGAGCCAGCCGCCGTCGGACTCGTAGTTGCCCGTCGAGACGCCGATGCTCAGCCCGTACTGCTCGAACTGCTCGAACTCGGCCTGCTTCTCGCTTGCCAGCGCCCGGAGCGGGACGATGTACAGCGCCGTGCCGCCGCGAGCGACCGAGGAGAGCATCGCTAACTCGGCGATGAGCGTTTTCCCGCTCGCCGTCGGGATCGACGCCACCAGGTTCGCTCCCTCGGTGACGCCGGCCTCGACGGCCTCGGCCTGGGGCGGATACAGCTCCTCGATACCGTCGTCGCGCAGGTGGTCCGGGAGCCAGTCGGGCACGCCCGGCAGGTCCGCAACGTCCATTACGCCCCGGCAGGTCCGCAACGTCCATTACGCCCCGATAGGGTCCTGCCCCGACTTAAACTGTCGCACTGTGACCGCTTCGGTTCGACGGTACGTCGAGTGCCGAGGGGAACGCCTATGCCCACGAACGGCTAACGGAAGGTATGCGAGTCGAGTACGACTACGACACCTGTATCGGCATGTTCCAGTGTGTCGCGGAGTGGGACGCCTTCGAACGTAACGAGGACGCCGGCAAGGCGGTGCTGACAGATAGCGAGGAACGCGAGGCGGACGTGTTCGTCCGGGATGTGCCCGACGACGCCGAACTGGACGCGAAGTTCGCGGCCCGGTCCTGTCCGGTCGACGCCATCACCGTCTACGACGACGGCGAACAGATCATTCCCTGAGCATCCATGCGGGTCATCGTGTCGGTACACCGATACTCGCGGGGCCGGATTTAATCTACAGTAATCCGTATCAGACGGGGCGGCGGAGCGTCGAGGCCACGCCGGCCGCCACAGCACTGACGACGATGACGAGCACGCTCGCCGCGTTCAGGAAGGCCGTGGCACCGATGCGGACCTTTCCGAATATCTCCAGCGGGACCGTGGTCACCCCCGACCCGGCGAGGAAGAAGGTGATGAGGAACTCGTTGAACGAGAGCGCGAACGCAAACAGCACGCTCGCCATCAGTGCCGGCCACAGCAGCGGCACCGTTACCGTCACGAACACGGTCCGGTTGTCCGCACCGAGGTCGCGAGCGGCGGCCGAGAGTCGGTCGTCTAGCTCCCCGTAGCGAGCGGCGATGAGGAACGTCGTGAACGGAAGCACCCAGAACAGGTGTCCGAGAACTACCGGGAGATAGCCGTAGCCAAAGCCGACGAGCGCGCTCGCCCGCCCGATGCCGAACGCGACGACGACTGTCGGAACGAACAGCGGCAGGGCGATGACCACAGCGATGCTCCGACGGACAGTCCGTGTGAGCGGGCTCCGGACGATCGCGTATGCGCCGGCCAGCCCCAGCATAGTGCCGCCAAAGGCCGTGACGATGCCGATACCGAGGCTGGTAAACAGCGCCCGCACGAACCGGCTATCGGTCAGCACGGCAGTGTACCACCGGAGCGAGAGGCCGTCTATCGGGATCGTCGGCTGCCCCGCCGGTGAGAGCGACAGGTACCCGATGACGAGTACCGGCGTGTACAGGAAGACGAGCGTCAGCGCAACGACGACACCCGGGAGACGCCCGGCACCGCGCTCGGCCAGCCGACTGACCCTTACCATTGTCGCAGCTCCCGTCTGACGCGCGGCGAGAGCGCGCCGAGCGCGAGGCTCCCGAGCACGAGTAGCAGAAACACGAACGACAACGCCGCCGCGAAGCCGTAGTTCGTGTACTGTCTGAACGCCTGGACGACGAGCCGTGCGATCATGATGTTTCCGGGGCTACCGAGTATCTCCGGCGTCGCAAACGCGCCGGCGATGCGTGCGTAGACGATGAGTGTCGCCGCCGCCGCGCCGGGGAGCGTCCGCGGGAGCACGATATCGAGGAACACCCGGTAGTCGCTCGCACCGAGGTCCCGCGCGGCCGTTATGAGCCGGTAATCGAGTCGCTCCATCGAGACGTACATCGTCAAAACGACGTACGGGAGGTAGATGTACACGAACCCGATCCCCATCGAGACGTTGTTGTACAGGAGGTCGAGCGACGAATCGAGGACACCGGACCCGACGAGGATGCGGTTTACGACGCCGCCCCGGGCCAGAATCCACACCCACGCGTAGTTGAGAACGACGTAGTTGAGCCACAGCGGCAGCGTCACGGCGACCAGTGCGACGAGCCGGTATCGGTCCGGACACCGGTGGGCGATCCAGTAGGTGATCGGGTAGGCAACGGCGAGGCAGACGGCGGTGACGCCGACACCGACGCCGATAGAGTACAACAGCGCACCGCGGTACAGGGGTGACAACACCTCCGCGTAGTTTTCGCCGCCGAGTCCGGGGCCGATGCTCTCGACGAACAGCGTCACGAGCGGGAACACGCCAAGCGCCAGCGCCAGGAGGACGGGGCTGCCGGCGATGAGCCAATCCCGGACCCGGCCGGGTGTGTCAGCGACGCTCATTTTCGACGAGTATGGCCCGGTCGACGCCCAGTGTGACCGTCTCGCCGACGCGGAACGGGACCCCCGTCCCTCCGTCGGCGGACGTCGCGTTCTCCGGCGTCGCCGCCGTGTTGCGTTCGCGTCGCACAACTAGTTCCGTACCGTTGCAGTCCACGGCCGCTTCCTCGTAGAAGCCCTTGTATGCGATATCAACGACCGTCCCCGTCAGACCACCGCCGCCGAGGGTCACCGCTTCCGGTCGGACCGCGACTGTCACTGTATCGCCCACAGCGTAGCTCGCTGCGTCGGCGTCCGCCCGGAGCGGCCCCGCGTCGGTCTTGACGACTACATCGGGACCCGCGTGCCGAGTGACTTCGCCGTCCAACAGCGTGGCGTCTCCGAGAAACGACGCGACGAACTGGGTCTGTGGGTCCGTATACAGCTGGCGCGGTGGGCCGGCGTTGACGATGCGTCCGTCCCGCATCACGGCGACCGTGTCCGACATACTCATCGCACTCTCCTGGTCGTGTGTGACGTACAGGAAGGTCGTGTCGCTGTCGCGCTGTATGCGGCGGAACTCCGCCTGCATCTCGTCCCGAAGCGTACGGTCGAGCGATGCGAGTGGCTCGTCCAGCAACAGGACCGTCGGGTCGTTGACCAACGCGCGAGCCAGCGCGACCCGCTGGCGCTGCCCGCCCGAGAGGTCGGCCGGGTCGCGGTCACCGAACCCCGCAAGCTTGACCAGCGCGAGGGCGTCGTCGACTCGCTGCCCGCGTTCCGGGTCCGTGACGCCGCTCCGGGCCAGTCCGTAGCCCACGTTCTCGGCAACGGTCATGTGCGGGAACAACACGAGGTCCTGAAACACCGTGTTCGTCTCCCGCTCGCGGGCGGGACGGTCCGTCACGTCCTCCCCGTTGAGCATCACCCGTCCCGCATCCGGTGTGAGCAGCCCGGCGAGCATTCGGAGCGTGGTCGTCTTCCCGCAGCCCGACGGCCCGATAAGCGAGAAGAACTCACCCTGTGGGACGGTCAGCGAGATATCGTCGACGGCAGGGTCGCCGTCGAAGCTCTTGTGCAGCCCGTCGACAGCGAGCGCGTGCACTACAGATCAGCCTCCGCCTTTGCCCTGTTCCACGTCTCGGTGTACTGTTCGATGAGCGGCTGTGGCTTCGGTTCCTCGTAAACGAACTGGTCGGGGTCGTCGAGTCCGTATGCCGCCCGCTCGACGTCTTGCTCCGCGAACACCTGGTCGTTCGGTACGGCGATGTTGCTCGGTTCCATCAGCGATTCGTACCCCATCCGGGTGTGCCACTCCTGAATAAAGGTGTGTGCCAGCTCGGGGTTCTCCGCCCCGTCCCGGATACAGTGCTGGATGAACCACGCTTTCGTCCCCTCGGCGGGGTAGACCCGGTCGACCGGGATACCGTCCGACTGCATCGACTGGATGACGTAGTTCCAGACCGGCTGGACGCCGACCTCCTCGCTACGGAGCAGTTGCTCCGACTCCCCGCCGTTGTTCCAGAGCCCGGCTGTCAGTTCCAGCCGCTCGGTAAGGTCCGTCCGGAGCGATTCGAAGTCCACCTCGTCGGCGGTCGCCGGGTTCAGTGGCTCGCCTTTCGCGGCGTTTCGGTACAGCACTTGCAGGCGCGCGTCGTCACGGCCACCGACCACGCCCGAAAGCGGTTCGGTCCAGAGGTCGGCCAGCTCGCTGACCTCCTGGTCGACGATGTCGGTGTTGACGGCAAGCGGCGTCTGTCCGAAGCTCCGAGGGATGCCGTACACCTCGCCGTCCTGCTCGAAGTAGTCCGCTTTCAGAAAGTCGAACACGTCGTCGTACGCCGGGACCTGGTCGAGGTCGAGCGGCTGGAGGTGTCCTCCCTCCATCGCTGGCGTCACCGCGTAGTTGCCAAGCGGAACCAGGTCGTAATCGGCCCGCCCGGCGCGTAGCTGCGCGAGCGTCTCGGCGGACCCCTGTGCGGCCTGTCGCTCCACCGTTACCCCGTGGCGCTCCTCGAACGCTTCGATGACGCCGTTGCTGTAGACGTACCCCCAGTCGATCATCGTCAGCGTCTGGTTCCCGAACGCGCCTGTACACCCGGCCAGTCCAGCAGTGACAGCAGCCCCAGCGCCGGTCAGAAACGACCGCCTGGAGGCAAAACGATCCATAGCAATAGAATGGGTTTTGCGTAAATAAGCCCTGTGTACAACCGTGCGGGTACCGGACTCTTGGGTTCCGCACCGTTTTAAACACGAAGCTGTCCGTAAGCTACGTTTGCTTCCCCCGCGTGTAACAACTGTGCTCGGCGAGGCCCTCCGGCGACTGGTGCGAACGGTCCCAGTCGCGCTCTCCCGGTTCGGTGCTGTCGATCGGGACCGGGCCGTCGAGGCGACGGACCTGGCCGCCCCGGTGATGGTCACGGGCGGGCTGCGTATCCTCCTCCGACTCGCGGACTTCCTGATGGTCGGTATCGCGCTGGGCGACGCCGCCATCGCCGGCCTGGAGCTTGGCTTCCAGTACTATTTCATCGGCTTCGGGCTCTCGCTCGCGGTCTCCTCGGGCACTATCAGCGTCGTCTCGCGGCTCCAGGGGAGCGACCGGCCCGACCGGGCCGACCTGGCGGTCAAGCAGTCGCTGTGGCTGGCGCTCCTGCTCTCCCTCCCCCTGACGCTGGTCTCGTGGCTCTACCCCGAGGCGCTCGTGGGTCTCCTCTCGGGGGACCAGGCGACGGTCGACTACGGCGCGACGTACCTCTCCATCGTGATGCTGTCGATGGCGCCGCGGTTCTGGAGCATGGTCGCCTCGCGGGCCCTCGCCGGCAGCGCGGACACCCGCACGCCGATGTACGTCCGCCTGCTCACGCTCCCGACGAACGTCGCGCTCAACGCCGTCCTCATTTTCGGCCCCGGCCCGTTCCCCGAACTCGGCATCGCCGGGGCCGCCTGGGGGACGGCCGTCGCCAACACGCTCGCGGCGGCCATCTTCCTCGGTCTGCTGGCCTCGGGCCGCTATGCGGTCCAGTTGCCACGCGGCGGGCCACAGCTCGACTTCTCCTTGCTCCGGGAGATAGTTCGGGTGGCCCTGCCGCTGTCGGGGATGCGCCTGCTCCAGACGGTCGCGCGCTTTCCGTTCCTCTTCGTCCTCGGCGTGCTCGGGACGCCGACGCTGGCGGCCTACACCATCGGCCGGCGCGTGATGCTGCTCGCGCTCATGCCCGCGTGGGGGTACGCGACGGCCGCCTCGACGCTCGTCGGCCAGCATCTCGGCTCCGGCGACGAGGACGCCGCCACGGACTACGGCTGGCAGGCCCTCAGGGTGGCGCTGGCGGTCCAGCTCGCCGTTGCCGCCGTCCTCGTCGTCTTCGCCCGTCCCATCGTCTCCCTCTTCGGGACGGAGTACCCCGCGCTGGCCGCCCAGTTCGTCCGCGTGTTCGGCCTGCTCGTCGCCGGCTTCTCCGTCTCCCGGACGATGCGTGGCAGCCTCCGTGGCGCCGGCGACATCCGCTGGCCGCTCTACGGGACGATTTTGGGCGGCTACTGCTTTCGGCTCCCCGTCGCGATGCTCGCGCTCCCCGCCGGCTTCGCCGTGACCGTGCCACTCGTCGGTCTCTCGACTTTGCCGGGGCTGGGGCTCGGACTGCAGGCCATCTTCGTCGCGCTCGTGGGCGACTCCTACCTCAAAGCCGCGGTGAACGCGGGTCGGTTCTGGACCGGCAAGTGGCGCGACGTGGCTCGGCAATCCGCTGTGGGTGCCAGCGA
>PXQZ01000035.1:0-5862 GCA_003021755.1 Halobacteriales archaeon QH_8_67_36
TTCTAGAGTGACGTGTAAGAATTTCTGAACGGACCTATACCGCTGCACGGCATATGAGTAGGTACGATGGAACAGTCGCCTTCACTCGGTTTCCCGGTGCAGTGTTCCTCTCCTTCCACGCGGTTCAGGGAGGTAGTGTAGTATTGGTATCACGAAGGACCGTCCTGCTTGGCGCGGCCGTGAGCGTCCTCTTCGGCGGGACGTTCGTGGCGACGAAGGCAGGGCTGGCTCACTTCCCCCCGCTGCTGTTCGTCGCCCTCCGCTACGACGTGGCCGCGGTCGTCCTCTGGGTCTACGTCCTGTTGACTCGCACGGGCGCTGACCGGGTCCCGCGGACCCGCGGCGACCTCGCGGGCGTCCTTGCGACCGGACTGGTGGCGCTCGGGCTGACGAACGCGCTGCTGTTCGTGGGTCAGGCCGGCGCGACGAGCGCCGTCGGCGCCATCCTCTTCAGCCTCAACCCCGTCCTGACGCCCGTCTTCGCCGCCTTCCTGCTGGTCGACGAGCGCCTCTCGGTGCGGGGCAGTGCCGGCCTCGCCGTCGGCCTGCTGGGCGTCACACTGGTGGTCACCCCCGACCCCGCGATGTTCACCAACGACGACATCGGCAAACTCCTGCTGTTCGGCGGCGCGGTCACCGGCGCGTTGGGGAGCGTCCTCATCCGACGGAGCGACGGCGACCTCGACAGCACCATCCGGACAGCCTGGGGGCTCCCGCTCGGCGCGGCGCTGTGTCACGCACTGAGTCTCGGTGCCGGCGAATCCGTCGGGGCCGTCCAGTGGGGCGTCCCGGCGCTGCTCGCGCTGGGCTACGTCGGCGTCTTCGCCGGTGCCGTCGCCTACGTGGCCTACTTCGGCCTGCTCGACCGAGCCGGCGCGACCCACGCGAACCTCGTGTTCTACCTGGTCCCCGTCGTCTCGACGCTGGGCGGGTGGGCGCTGTTGGGCGAGACCATCGCACCCATGGCCGGTCTCGGCTTCCTGGTGGTCTTTGCCGGCTTCGCGATTATCGGGGGCGAGTCCCTCTCGCTCCTCGATTCGGGCGGTCCGCTCCGCCGCAGCTCCGGTCACGTCGACGCGGACTAGTCAGCCGGGCGAACCTTCTTAATATTGGCTAGTAAACATGCTAGCATGGATTGCAGAGTTGTCGTCGAGGCCGCTGTCCCGGTCTACGACGTGGGGACGGCCGACGAGGCCGTCCGCATTGCCATCTCGAAGACTGGCGAGATGCTCAACCCGGACCTGAACTACGTCGAGATAAACATGGGTGAGCGAGCGTGCCCGCACTGCCACGAGGAACTCGACCCCGCCTTCATCGCTGCCGACGAGAGCCTGGTCGCGCTCGAACTGGAGATGACGGTGTTCAACGTCGAGCGCGACGAACACGCCTCACGCATCGCGCGCAAGGAGATCGGACAGCGGCTCACGAACATCCCGCTCGACATCGTGGAGATAGAGCAGCTCCCGGACGAGGACGAGGAGAGCGAGGAGACGGCGGACGCCGAAGAGGAGGGCGACATCCTGCCCGAGTTCGAGGAACTCATTGACGAGTAATACGGCGGCTACGCGGGTAGCTGACGGGAGTGGAGAAATCGGATCTCAGTCAGCGGCGGCAGAAACGGGCTCTTTCTCCTCGTCGGTCATCGCCGACGTGATACCGTTCGCGATCGCAAAGACAGCGGCCTTGTGGTCCGTCTTCGACTTGTGAATCGACGTCGGCTTGACACCGAGTTCGGCGTACTCGTCGTGTTCCACGTCGGAACCCGACTCCGCCTCGTAGTGGTTCTGTACTTGTGCGAGCAGGCCGTGAAGGTGAATGAGCTCCTGCTTTTTCATAGTCAGCACATGCTAGAAACCGAGGGCATATAGTACTACTCTGAGGGGAGTTAACACGCTCCCCCGGCATGATAAAACGTGAAGAACAGGGGGCCGAGACCGTCGTATTTGGGGTCCCGTGAGAACCCTCCACAGAGGCTGAAAGGTTTTTGAGCGTCGCTGAACGACCACCGCATATGGACTACGACGACATGCTCGACAGAGCGGCGAGCGAGACGGCCGGTGTTTCCGACACGGACGAACGGCTCACCGTCCCGGACCCCGACGTCCGCCAGGAGGGGTCGGTCACCGTCGTCGAGAACTTCCGGACGCTGTGTGACCGACTCGACCGGGAGCCCGACCACCTGCTACAGTTCTTCCAGCGGGAGGTCGGCACCAGCGGCCACATCGACGAGAGCGGCCGTGCCCGGATAACCGGCGCCTTCGACGCGGACCGCATCGGCGACGCCACCGAGGCGTACATCGACGGCTTCGTTCGCTGTCCGGAGTGTGGCCTGCCGGACACACGTCTGGAGAACGAGGGCGACGTGACGATACTGCGCTGTGAGGCCTGCGGGGCGCGCTCGGCGACGCCGAGCGATGGCTGAGACGGAATCGACCGGGAGCGGAGTGTCTCCCGGAGACGGTGACGGACCGTCCTGTCGTTTAGTTCCAGCGTCTCTGCCGGTTTGTTGGCGTTTCGTGGCTGTTCGTCGAGTCCGCAGGATCCGGATGCGGTTCGCTCCGTCCCGCGTACTCGTCAGCGCGTAATCAAGGCGGCTTCCATCGATGGTGTCAACTCGGGGTGGCTACGTGAGCCAACCGTCTCGGGTAGCTATACCGACGCAATCACTGCGTAAACAGGTGCCCCTCGGTCGGCACGTCGAACAGACCGATGCGGGCGCCCGCGTCCAGCCAGGCGTGCCCGTACGAGAACGCTGCCAGCGCGTTGACGGGGTCGTCCTCCTCGCGGAAATGGCGGCCGTCCTCCAGATACGACGTCGCCATCTCCGCACACTCCAGGGCGGCGTCGTGCATCGGCGTCCCCTCGGGCGGCACGACGTCGGCCGCGTCGACGGCTTCAGCGAGCAGTCCCTCGTAGCGGTCGGTTTTCTCCGCGAGGTCGGCGGGCATACCCGGAGAAACGACGGCGGCGGCCTAAGCCTATCGGCGCGACTACATGTGCCACGACAGCGCAACCTACAAACCGTATCCTGCCCAACCCGGAGCCATGACCGACGACGCCATCGAACACCGCCGACTCATCGTTGCTGGGACCGGTATCGCCGGGCTCACCGCAGCCATCTACGCCGCGCGTTCGAACAACGACCCGCTCGTCCTGGAGGGCGACGAGCCGGGCGGACAGCTCACGCTGACCAGCGAAGTCGAGAACTATCCCGGCTTCCCCGAGGGACTGTCGGGGCCGGAGCTCATCAACGAGATGAAAGAACAGGCCTCGCAGTTCGGCTCCGAGGTCGAACACGGCATCGTAACGGCCGTCGAGGGCGACGAGCGCCCGTTCCGCGTCGAACTCCGCGACGGCACCGTCTACACCTGTGACGCGTTCATCGCCGCCTCCGGTGCCAGCGCGCGCACGCTGGGGGTCCCCGGCGAGGACGAACTGATGGGCTACGGCGTCTCTACCTGTGCGACCTGCGACGGCGCCTTCTTCCGCGGCGAGGACATGCTCGTCGTCGGCGGCGGCGACGCGGCCATGGAGGAGGCCCACTTCCTCACGAAGTTCGCCGACACCGTCTACGTCGCCCACCGGCGCGAGGAGTTCCGCGCCGAGGACTACTGGATAGACAAGGTCGGCAGGAAAGTCGAGTCGGGCGAGATAGAGATTATGAGAAACACCGAGCTGCTGGAGATGCACGGCTCGCCGGAGGAAGGCGTCGACCACGTGACGCTGGCACAGAACGGCGAGGGCTACCCCTCCGAGAAGCTCGACGAGGAGGGGACGGAAACCTTCGACTTCGACGTGGGCGCCGTCTTCATCGCCATCGGACACACGCCCAACACCGACTACCTCGAAGACACCGACGTGGAACTGGACGAGACGGGCTACATCGTCGCGAAAGGCGGCAAGGGCGGCGGCCAGACCGCAACCGACGTCGAGGGCATCTTCGGCGCCGGCGACGTGGTCGACTACCACTACCAGCAGGCCGTGACCGCGGCTGGGATGGGCTGTAAGGCCGCCATCGACGCCGACGAGTACCTCGAAGACCTGCCCGAGGCCGCCGAAACCGAAGCCGTCGCCGAAGCCGACGACTGATACGGCCGGTTGTAACGATTTACCGGTGATTTGCCGGGGCGGGTCCGGTACGTCCCGGACATGGCTTCTGACTGACCGTATAACGGGCCGATACTGACCCGACAAGCCCTTCCGTGCGGTCGCAAACTGTGGAGCATGGCAGACGACACTGTCACGTTGACTATCGAGGGCGACGACGAGGCCGACGAGCTGACCGTCCCGAGCGAGCTACTGGACCTGCTGCGCGAGAACGACGAGGCGGACCCGGCCGTCGTCGGTGACATCGCGATGTTCGGACTCGCCCAGCGAATCCACGGCGCGGTCCACCATGGGCAGGGCGAAGCGGACCAGGGGATGCAGGACCTCGAAGCACTCACCCTCGACCTCTTCCAAGAGCGTTTCGGCGCCTCCTTTGCCGAACTGACCGGCCACGACCACTAGCCGTCGCTGTTTTCGACGACCCAGGTCAGCAACACGCCGTCGTCGACCTGCTCGACCGATTCGAGTTCCAGTTGCGGGAACGACTCGACGAAGCCGTCGCCGTCAGCCAACGTTGGGGCGTCCCGGCCACCGAGTATCTTCGCGCCGATGTAGACGCGTAGCTCGTCGACCAGTCCGGCTTCGAAGAGGCTAAAGATGAGTTCGCCGCCGCCCTCGACCATCAGCCGCTCGATGCCCTCGCCCCCGAGCTTTGCCAACGCCGTCGTCAGGTCGACGCGGTCCTCGCCGGCCGCCAGGACGTAGGCGCCGGCCTCCTCCATCTGCTCGATGAAGTCCGTCGGCGCGGCCTCGCTGGTGAGCAAATACGTCTCGGCGGCGTCGTCCAGCACGGCGGCGTCCGGCGGCGTCCGGGTGCGCGAGTCGGCGACGACGCGGGCCGGGTTCTTCGGCTCGTTGCGGTCCGACCGGTCGGCGTGGCGCGTTTCGTCCTTGACCGTCAGCGACGGGTCGTCGGCCAGCACCGTCCCGACCCCGACCATGACGGCGTCGCTGTCGGCCCGGAGCTGGTCGACCCGGTCGAAGTCCTCCTGCCCCGAGATGGCCAGCTGTTCGCGCCGGCGCGAGGCGAGTTTCCCGTCCGCGCTCATCGCGGCGTTGACGACGACGTGCATACGGGGTTTGCAGGCGGCTGAGCGGAAAACGGGTTTCGGTTCCGCCCGCTCACTGGCGCCGTGCAAGCTGCCGCGAGTCGACGAACGTCGCCTTCCCGTCGGCCGTCCGAAGCTCGAGTCGCGAGCCATCGACGACCAGTTCGTCCACGTCGAGGACCGCCTCGGTCGACCGGCCCCGGAGCCGTACCGCTCTCGCCCGTCGATTTCGACGAAGTCCGTGACTTCTCAGTCGCACCCATGTTTCATGACTCCCCGTCCCGGTGTCTACGTGGGCTTCGGAGGGTTGCGACTCGAAGATGCTACTTACGGTATCCGCACCCCCGGTTCTCACCGGAGCTGTCGGCGATGGGTACCGGCCCGGACAGCGCGCGAGCGATGGCGTGCTGCGCATACACGTATCGAGCCCGTTACCGAGCTCAAAAGCGTTGGCCACCCTATTCCCGTTGACACCATGGCAACGGCCGTCACTCCCGGGTCAACTGAATCAGGCCCTCGCGGAGCGCCCGTTCGAACCGCTCGTCCAGCGGCATCGACTCCCAGCTCTCGGGCAGTTCCTCTCGGGGCAGACGCCCCAGTGACGCGACCAGGGACTCGTGGAGGAACCGGCCGTTCTCGTCGCACTCTTTGCAGGTGCGGATGAGCGAGCGGATTTCGAACGGGCGCGTGATGGTCGCCTCGCAGT
>PXQZ01000035.1:5886-12203 GCA_003021755.1 Halobacteriales archaeon QH_8_67_36
CGCTGGTGAGCGCTCAACCCCGGGTCAAAAACGTGGGCGAAAAAGGCCGACGGCTCGGCCACGGACCTCGCCGTCGGTGACCCGCCGCTCTGCTCGGCGGACGATGTCATACAACGCCGCCGAATCCTCACCACGCAGCCACAGGCGACTCGATTCGACCCACAAGTCATAATATCGTCCGTATCTCCGGAGCAGTACACCGCTCTGTACCGCGGGATGTCGAAAACACTCCCGCGACCGGGCGAAACCGCGGCCCCGCTCATACTGGTGGCTGTAACAAACTGAAGGAATTCACCACCCCGGGGTGGCGAATATCTTTACGAACGTACAGCCACCAGTATCAGTTCCCGGAGACGCTGCGCGCCTTCCGACCATCGCGACGCCTGCTGTGTCGCTCGGTCCCGTGAGATGCCCACCGGGCGTCTCACGACCTTCGCAAACGCGTCGCGTTTGCTCACTCCCACTTCGCGCCGGGATTCGTCACGGCGCCGTTGGATGCCGAGCCGAAGTCGCGGTGGTACTTTGCGAGGATACCGGTGTCGTACTGCGGTTCGGGGTCATAGTCCCCGAGGCGGGCTTCGATTTCCTCGTCCGTGAGGTCAACGGAGAGTTCCAGTTCGTCGATGTCGATGGTGATGGTGTCGCCGTCCTCCAGCGCGGAACCGTCCGTCGGTAAACAGCGCGACGTCCTCGGCGTGTCCCTGCCCGGCGACGGCGGACGTGACGCCGAGCATCTCCCGCATCCCCGGGCCGCCCTGTGGGCCCTCGTTGCGGATGCCGATGACGTCGCCCGATTCGACGTTCCCGTCCTGAACGTACCGCATCGCGTCCTCCTCGTTGTCGAAGATGCGGACCGGGCCCTCGTGGTGCATGTGGTCCTCGCCGGTAATCTTGATGACGGCGCCGTCGGGCGCGAGGTTGCCGGTGAGGATGCGGATGGCGCCCTGCTCGTTTTTGGGCTCCTCGACGGTGTAGAGGAAGTCCGCGTCGAGGTCGTCGATGGCCGGCGGGTCGATGCGTTCGAGCCCTTCGGCGAGCGTCTCGCCGGTGACCGTCATCGCGTCGCCGTGGAGCAGGTCCGCGTCGAGCAGTGCCTTGAGGACGACCGGGACGCCGCCGACCTCGAAGAGATCGTTCATCACGCGGGTGCCACCGGGCTGGAGGTTGGCGATTTTGGGCGTCCGCCGGCTTATCTCGTTGAACGTCTCGATGTCGAGGTCGATGTCGGCCTCGGCGGCCATCGCCAGCAGGTGGAGGACGGCGTTCGTGGAGCCGCCGGTGGCCACCTGTAGCGCGATGGCGTTCTCGAACGATTCACGGGTGAGGATGTCCGACGGTTTCCGGTCGTTCTCGATGGCATCGACGACGACGTCGCCGGCTTCCTCGGCGATTTCGTATCGGGCCTCGTGTTCGGCCGGCGCGCCGGAGGAACCCAGCGGCGCCAGGCCGATGGTCTCGGAGATGGCGGCCATCGTGTTCGCCGTGAACATCCCGCCACAGGAGCCCGCACCCGGGCAGGCGTGGCGTTCCATCTCGTCGAGTTCGTCCTCGCTCATGTCGCCGTCGGCGACGGCGCCGACGCCCTCGAAGACGTTCTGGATGGTGATCTCGCGGCCGTCGTGTTCGCCTGGCATGATGGAGCCGCCATAGACGAAGACGCTCGGCAGGTCCGTCCGGATGGAGGCCATCATCATCCCGGGCATGTTCTTGTCACAGCCGCCGATGGTGACGAGGCCGTCCATCCGCTCGCCGAAGGAGACCAGCTCGACGGAGTCAGCGATGACCTCCCGCGAGATGAGCGACGCTTTCATCCCTTCGGTCCCCATCGAGACGGCGTCGGAGATGGTGATGGTCCCGAACTCGATTGGCATCCCGTCCGAATCGTCGATGCCGTCGTAGGCCGCCTCGGCCACGTCGCCCAGGTGGACGTTACACGGTGTGATGTCCGCAGCGGGGTTTGCGACGCCGACCATCGGCGAGGAGAGGTCCTCGTCGTCGTACCCCATCGCCCGGAACATCGCCCGGGACGGGGCCTGATCGGTCCCTTCGGTGACTTCGCTGCTGCGCAGGTTCGGGTCCTTCCCCGACGCGTCGGGCTCTTCCTGCTTGCTCATACACCGTCGATAGCCGCGGGGAACCTTAAACGACTTGTTGATACCGTCACCTGCGGTCGCGCGGCGAAAGCGTCCGGTGACGGCAGCTTCTTTTCGACACCCCTATGAAGGGTTTCGTATGGCGACGGTCACGACGGCGGCGAGACTCCACTTCGGCTTCCAGAACCTCTCGCTGGCCCACGAGCGGCTGTACGGCGGCGTCGGGCTCGCACTGAAGAAGCCACGGCTGGTAGTCGAGGCCGAACCGGCCGACGCGCTCGACTGCGACGACGATACGGCCGAACCGTACGCGCGGCGCGTGCTTGACGTACTGGACGTGCCGGGCGCGGTCGTTCGGGTCCACGAGCGGTTCCCGCGCCACATCGGCCTCGGCAGCGGGACCCAGCTGGCACTGGCAACGCTCGTCGCCGTCGCGCGGGCCCACGAGACGACCGCCGACGCGCGGACGGTGGCCCCGCGACTGGGACGGGGCGGGCGCAGCGGTGTCGGCGTCGGGACGTTCGAGAGCGGCGGCTTCGTCGTTGACGGCGGCCACCCGACGGAACGGTTCACACACGAACCCCCGGCCGAGGGCGACTGGGACGTCCCGCCGGTGGTCGCGAGCCACCACGTGCCTGCCGACTGGCGGTTCCTGCTGCTCATCCCCGACACCGACCCCGGCCGGAGCGGGAGCGACGAGGACCGCAGCATGCGGACGGCCATCGAGCGGGCCGACCCCGGCATCGCCGACCAGATATCGGCGCTGCTCACCCGCCGGCTGCTGCCGGCCATCGCGACGCGTAGTCGGCGGGACTTCGGCGGCGCGGCGGCCCGTCTCGGACGGTTGAACGGCGCGTGGTACGCCGACGAGCAGGGCGGGGTCTACCGCCCGCCCGCGGGCAGTATCGTCGAACGCCTCGCCGACGCACCCTCGGTCACCGGCGCCGGCCAGTCCTCCTGGGGCCCGACGGTGTGGGGGCTGACCGACACCGACGGGATAGCACGGGCAAAGGACGCCGGCTACCGCGCGCTGGAGGCAGCGGGCGTCGGCGGCGAGGTCCACGTGGCTGCCCCACGAAACACCGGGGCGTCGCTCGCCGAGAACGAGTGAGACAGTGGACCACGCGTATTCACAGCCCGAATCCCGGCAGTGTTTAGCTAAGCGACAACGAGGGCAGACAGCCAGAAAGCCCCCGCGTTCTCAGCTCCCGCGGCTTGCTGCGCTCCAGTAGGTGCTTGCGTCGTCCTCAGAAATCTTCGATTTCTGATGGGCTGCGGGAGAGCTTCGCTCTACCGAACGCCGGGGTTCGTGTAGCCCGTCGGGGCTTTCGGGCTGTCCTGAGTCGTTCTGCTCTCTGAGCCGGCCACAGTTACTAGACGCTTTTGTCCGTCGACCACGGATTCAGGGACGTGATTCCGGGCGCCGACGAGTACGACGTAGACCTGTCCATCGACGAGCGGGACGTCGAGCGGCTGCTGTCAGTGATGCCCGAGGACGTCGACACGGCGCCCGAACTGAGCTACTGCCGGAACGTCTTCGTCCCGCTGACGACGGCGTGTCGGTACACCTGCACCTACTGCACGTACTACGACCCGCCGGGAGAGGCGACGTTACTGTCACCCGAGGAGATACGCGAGACCTGTCGAGCGGGCGCGGCGGCGGGCTGTACGGAGGCCCTGTTCACCTTCGGCGACGACCCCGACGACCGCTACACGGAGCTGTACGATCAGCTCGACTCGCTGGGACACGAGAGCATCCACGAGTACCTGCGGGAGGCCTGCGAAATCGCGCTCTCGGAGGGGTTGCTCCCCCACGCCAATCCGGGCGACCAGACCCGCGAGCAGATGGCCACCGTCGCGGACCTGAACGCCTCGATGGGTGTGATGCTGGAGACGACGGCCGATGTCCGAGCCCACGGTGGACCGCGTGCGAAGAGTCCGGGCCAGCGGCTCGCGACGATTCGGACCGCCGGCGAACTCGGGGTCCCCTTCACGACGGGTATTCTGGTGGGCATCGGCGAGGACTGGCGCGACCGGGCCGAGAGCGTCCTCGCCATCGCGGCGATGCACGAGCGCTACGGCCACGTTCAGGAGGTCATCGTCCAGCCCGTCGTCGAAAACGAGCGCTGGCGCGGGGGGTCGCCGGACCTGGCGACGATGCGGCGAGCGACGGCGATGGCCCGTGCCGGGCTGCCCGACGACGTGTCGGTCCAGGTGCCGCCCAACCTCGCGCCGGCACGGGAACTGGTCGACTGCGGCATCGACGACCTGGGCGGGGTGTCGCCGGTGACCGACGACCACATCAACCCCGACTACGCCTGGCCGGCCCTGCGGGAACTGGAGGCCGTCGCCGAGAGTGCCGGCATCCCCCTGACGGAGCGCCTGCCCGTCTACGACCGGTTCGTCGAGGCAGGGTGGTGCCCGCCGGCCATCGAGCGGGCCATCGACGCCGAGGGGGCGGCCGGTGGTCGGCTCCGGGCGGTGCTGGAACGAGGCGAAAACCCGACGACGGCGGTCAGCTCCGACTGAAATAGGCGAGAACGCGGGCCTCGACTTTCCGGCGGTGTTCGCCGACCGTGCCGGGTGCACAGTCCAGCGCCGCGGCGAGGTCGTCGCGGGTCGTCCCGCGGGTTCATACAGTAGCCCCGGTCGATGGCGGTTTCGAGGACGGTCTGCTGGCGCTCGCATCGACAGTGACGCTCAAGCCCGAAACCGACATCGGGATGGCGCCGCGGCGGTGCCGAACCGCACGGACACCTATAGGGCTATGTGATAGCTATACCACCGTCGGAGGGGGACTTATTTTTAAACTCGGGCGTGCCTCTGACAGCCCACCCGTGTGGGGTTTTGTCCCGTCGAGCGACCGGTGTGGCCGTCTCGTCCCGACAGCGGCCGGTGTCTATGACATCACTGCAACAGCGGCGTCCCGTCGGCCCGCGGCCCGAGCGTCGGTCCCGGCACGTCGGCGTCGGGGTCGACGACACGGCGCTGCTCGTAGTCCGTCGACCGCTCGACCGGCGTCCGGCCGATGGCGGTTATCATGTCGGCGTACTCGTCGACGGAGCGGAACTCGCCGTAGTCGCCCCCGGCCCGCTTGGTTATCTCCTCCGAGAGGATGGTCCCCATGAAGTCGTCGGCACCACAGGTGAGCATCTTGAGCCCGCCCGCGTCGCCGTATTTCACCCATGAGGACTGGATGTGGTCGACGTTGTCGAGGAACAGTCGCGAGACGGCTATCATCAGTTCGTCCTCGTCGTCGCTGGCGCCGCCCTCGACCATCCCGCGGTCGTACAGCGGCGTCTCCTCGTGGACAAAGGAGAGGGGGACGAACTCCGTGATTGCGCCGGTACGGTCCTGGAGTTCGCGGACCTTCCGGAGGTGTTCGACCCGGTGGCGGGCGTTCTCGACGTGGCCGTACATGATGGTCGCCGTCGTTCCAAGCCCCACGTCGGCGGCGGCTTCCATCGCTTCGAGCCACTCGGCGCTGTCTATCTTCCCCGGACAGATGACCTCGCGCACCTCGTCGACGAGAATCTCGGCGGCCGTCCCCGGAACGCTGTCCAGTCCGGCGGCTTTGAGCCGCTGGAACACCTCCCGATAGGACCAGTCGGTCCCCCGCCGGGCGTGGTAGGCCTCCTCCGGCGTCATCGAGTGGACGTGGACGCCGCCGACGTCCATCGCTCGAATCTGCTCGCAGTAGGTCCCCGGGTCGACCTCGTACTCGCTCGCCGGCCGGTAGTTCAGGTCGCCCCTGTCGCTGGCTTCGAGTATCTCGGTATGTTCGTCGTCGAGCGCCAGCGCAGGGTGGAGTCCCGAGACGGAACACACCTCGTAGATACCGCGGTCGAGCGCGTCCGAGACGACGTCACGGGACTCCGCGGGTGTCTTGGTGAACCCGCCGTGTTCCTGTTGATAGTCGCTACGGAACTGCTCGGAGCGGTCCTTGAAGTTACAGAACAGACAGCCCGTATTGCAGGCCGTCGTGACGTTGTTGTTGAGGTTGGCGACGAACGTGACCTCGTCGCCTACCACCTCGGCGCGCCGGCGGTCGGCGGCCTCCAGTACCCGCTCCTTGCGGCCGCGGTGGATGCCCTCGACGTCCGTCCCGGTGGCGATGAGTTCGACGCCGTCGGCGACCGTCAGCCGCTCGCCGTCCCTGGCCTTCGACAGAGCGTTCTCGAAGGACTGGTCGGTCACCGGCTGCTGGGCGAACTCGCCGGCCGG
>PXQZ01000036.1 GCA_003021755.1 Halobacteriales archaeon QH_8_67_36
CTGTCGTCCTCGCCGACAGCCTCGCCGAGTGTCACCTGGCCGTCGGACGGGTCGTCGCCCGCGGCGGCCTTGCGGATGGCCTCGAAGGTGCCGAACTCCTGGGCGAGGTTGCGCGCCGTCACGCCGCCGACCTCCGGGATGCCAAGCGCCGTGAGAAAGTCGTCGAGTTCGGGCTCACGGGCGGCGTCGAGTTCGGCGACGAGGTTCTGTGCACTCGTCTCGCCCCACCCCTCCAGCTCTGCCAGTTCGTCGACGGTCAGCTGGTATAGGTCGGCGGCGTCCTTGACGAGACCGGCCGCCAGAAGCTGCTCGACGGCTTTCTCGCCGAGCCCCTCGATGTCCAGCCCGTCGCGGCTGGCGTAGTGTTCGATGGAGCGTTCACGCTGGGCGGGGCAGGTGAGCCCGCCGGTACAGAACGCCATCGGGCCGTCGCGTTCGACCCGGCTCCCGCAGGCCGGGCACTCGCCCGGGAACTCGAAGTGACCGTCGCCGTTGCTCTCGATGACTTCGACCACGTCGGGAATCACGTCGCCGGCGCGCTTGATTCGCACGCGGTCGCCCAGCCCGACGCCCAGTTCCTCGACGAGCGAGGGGTTGTGCAGCGAGGCGCGGGTGACGGTGACGCCGCCGACCTCGACGGGGTCCAGCAGCGCGACGGGCGTGAGCCGGCCGGTCCGACCCACCTGAACGACGATGTCGCGGACGGTGGTCTCCTCCTTCCGGGCGGGGAACTTGTAGGCAAAGGCCCACCGGGGGGCGCGGCTGGTCGCCCCCAGCAGGTCGCAGGCGTCGCCGTCGTCGACCTTCAGCACGACGCCGTCTATCTCGTAGTCGAGGTCGTCGCGGACGTCGAGTTGCGCGTCGCGGTAGTCGATGGCCGCCGCGATGTCCTCGACCAGAGCGTCCCGGTCACAGACCCGCAACCCCCACTCGGGAAGCCGGTCGTGGATGCCTGAGTGGCTCTCGAAGTCGACGGAGGCGTCGAGAACGCCGAAAAAGAAGACGGCGAGCGGCCGCCGAGCCGTGATCGTGGGGTCCAGTTGTCGGAGCGTCCCGGCGGCGGCGTTGCGGGGGTTCGCGAAGGGATCCTCGCCCGACTCGACGCGTTCGCGGTTGTACGCCGTAAAGGGCTCCCGTGGCATGTACACCTCGCCGCGTACGGCGAGGAAGTCGGGGTAGTCCCCGCGCAGGCGCTGGGGGACGCTGGCGATGGTCCTGACGTTCTCGGTCACGTCCTCGCCGACCTCGCCGTCGCCCCGGGTCGCGGCCCGCACGAACTCGCCGTCCTCGTAGACGACTTCGACGGAGAGCCCGTCGAACTTGGGTTCACAGAAGTACCGAATCTCGCCGTCGTAGTCGGCCTCGGCGAGGCCGCGGCGGACCCGCTCGTCGAACTCCCGGACGTCCTCGACCTCCCCGCCCTGGTCGATGGAGCCCATCGGCGCGACGTGTTCGACCTCGCCGAGTTCGTCGAGCGGGTCGCCGCCGACGCGCTGGGTCGGGCTGTCGCCGGGGTCGAGGTCGAACTCGTCTTCGAGGTCCTGGAGCCGCGAGAAGAGGGCGTCGTAGGCCCGGTCGCCGACGACCGGGTCGTTCTCGACGTAGTAGCGGTAGTCGTGGTAGCGAATCGCCTCGCGGAGCGTTGCGGCCTGTTCGCGGGCGGCCTCGGCGTCGAGTGTCTCGACCGGGGCGAACTCCGTCTCGGGGTCGGAGACGTAGGGGTTGTCCTGGGGCGTCTGCGCGGCCGTGGTCATGGGCGCCGCTTGTGGCGAGTTCGTATAGAAACCGTCGGTTACACGACCCGCTCCGAGGGCGTAGCGCTCGGCGTCCCGGGTCCGGACCCGGACTGCTGGTCGTTCTACACGGTCGCGTTCGCCCACGTCCGGGGCGGGCGCTCACCGGGCGAGCGGGGACAGCCGACGTCGGCGTACCGGCCCGACCCGGTCGAACTGCACCCCTCGTAGGCGCCGTTCTCGACGTGGGTGACGCTGTAGCCGCTGGCGTCGGCGACGAGGCCGTCGTCGGTCCCGCCGCTGGTCCGGTATTCGAGGCGGTACTGGACGCCGACCTCGCAGGACTCGTTTGCCGGGCCCGCCCGGTCGCTCTCGACGTTCACGCGGAAGGTGCTGTAGTCGGCGCCAACCGGGGAGGTGCGTTCGGCCCACGCCGAAAGGGCCGCGTCCCGGGCGCCGGTCTCGACGAACGACGTCCTCGCGTGGGTCCCGTTGGGACCGCTCCGACTGCTGGCGTAGGTCGCCACGTCGTCCCGACAGCCCGCGTCGAGCCGTTCGAGCGCGGTGACTTCGATGACGGTGGGACCGGTGTCGTCGCTGACCAGGGGGAGGGCGTATATCCCCCCGGAGGTGACGACGAACATCCCGAGGGCGAACGCCACGGCGGTGAGGGCGGCCGTGCGAGCGGCGGAGGGCATGGGCCGTGGTAGACCGACCGGTCATATCAAGCTATGGACCTGGGAGCCGGGCTCCGGGCGTCGTCGCGCTATCGGTCCGCGACGTCTTCGAGGGCGTCGTGAGACAGGGAGCAATCGGGTTAGTGCCCGATGGCCCACGGATACCCGCCGGTGTCGTGGCTCGCGTGGTCCTGACCCGTCGGTTCGTCGTCGCTCGCGGCCGTGGCTATCACATCGTCGACGCGCAGGACCATCGACGCCAGGTCGAGCGCGCGCAGCAGGCTGCGCTCGAACACTGACCGAGGTTCGAGTACGCCACAGTCCACCATCTCCCGGGGCTCGCCATCGGGACCGACGCCGACGGTGTGTTCGCCCGCGTCGTGGCGCCGCCGGAGTTCGGTGAGCGTGTCTATCGGGTCCCGACCGGCGTTACCCGCGAGCGTCCGTGGCACTGCCTCCAGAGCCCGGGCGACGGCGTCGAGCACGAGTTGCCTGCGGTCGGCTACGACGGTCGCCTCCGTCGAGAGGTCCCGAGCCAGCGCGACCGCGGTGGCGCCGCCGCCGGCCACCACCGCGCCGTCCTCGAGGGCCCGCCTGACGACGGCGAGACAGTCCGTGACGATGCGGTCGACCTCCTCGGCGACATGTGGGGTTCCGCCCCGGAGCAGCAGTGACGCCCGTCGCTCCTCGCATCCTTCGACAACGAGCGTCTCCGTCGTCCCGACAGGGCGGCGTTCGACCGTCGCCGCGTCGCCGGTCAGTTGCGGGTCGAGTGCCGCGAGCGACTGGACGGGCTCGCTCCCGGTTGCCCGGGCGATGGCGTCGAACTCGTCCCGGCGGGTGCGCTCGACCGGCATGATCCCCGCCGCGGCGAGCCGGGACCGCACCGCGTCGTCGATGGACTTCTGTGCGACGAGCACGTCGGCGCCGGACTCGCGGACAGCCGCGACCAGCGCCGCTCTGGTGTCCGCCTCGTGGCGTCGGAGCGCGTCGGCCTGCTGGGCCGCGTCGAGCGTAATCGATTCGACGTGGGTCGGCTCCGAGATGCCGACTTCGGCATCGACCATCGCGATGGACGGCCGAGCGATAGCGTCCGGGAAAGCGGGCGCGACGGCCTCCAGCGAGGTCGACGAGGTGTCCATGTCCACCACTAGTCCGTCGACGCGTTCCGACGCCGCGAGCCCCTGGCCCGCGTAGGCGCTGTGCGTGAGCTTCCCCTGGTCGAAGTCGACGCTTTCGAGCGCGTCGACGGTCAGCGCGGCGAACCGCTCGGTCGAACGGGCGTCCCAGCGGCCGGTGACGGCGGTCTCGGCGACGCGCCTGAGTCGCCGGTCGCTCCGGCTGTCCACCGGGAGCGCGTACTCGCCGAGTCGGCGGGTGGCGACGGTCGCGGCCGCGGCGTAGCCGTCGACGATAGTGGTCGGGTGGACCCCCTGCTCGCGAAGCGTGGCCGCCGCTTTCAGGAGTTCGCCAGTCAGCACGACAGCGGTGGTCGTCCCGTCGCCTACGGCCTCGGCCTGGGCGACCGCCGCCCGCCTGACCAGTCGGCCGACGGGGGCCTCGATAGCGACGTTTTCGAGGATGTTCGCGCCGTCGTTCGTCACGACCACGGTTCCGCCCTGGTCGATAAGCATCTTGTCGAGCCCGTTGGGACCGAGTGTCGTCCGGACGGCGTCGGCGAGAGCCGTGGCCGCCGTCGCCAGCGGCGCGCTCTCGCCGTCGATACCACCTCCGTCGTCGGCAGCCGTCGATGCGGTGTGAGCCATGTGCGAATCGGGTTCGCTACAGCGGGTCGTCGGTGATGCAGAGGTCGCCCCGGTCACCCCGGTTGTCGTCGATGCCCGCCGGCGAGATGTCGAAGTCGAAGGCGCCCTCGGGCAGCGCCAGCGTCGAGCAGGCGTTTGGCACGTCGACGACGCCGCTCTGGCGCCCCTCGACGGGGACGGTACCGAGGATGTGCAGCGCCTGCTGGCCCGTGTAGCCGAACTCCTTGAGGTAGTCGATGGCTTGCAGACACGCCCGCCGGTATGCCGTGTGGGAGTCGATGTACTTCTGCTCGCCGTCCTCGGTGACGGAGTAGCCACAGAAGGTGACGTAGTCCTCGAAGTTCGGCCCGCGGTGGCCCGGTTCGAAGATCGGGTGGTCGACGCCCAGTTTCTCCATCCCGTCCTTGACGAGGTCGAACTCGACATCGACGTAGGCGGCCATCTCGATGGCGCCACAGAACGAGATTTCCCCGTCCCCCTGCGAGGCGTGGAAGTCACCGATACCGAACTTCGCGCCCTCGACGTAGACGGGGAAGTACACCGTCGACCCGATAGAGAGGTCCTTGATGTCGTGATTGCCACCGTGTTCGCGCGGCGGGACGGTTCGAGCAGCGGTCTCGGCGGCGTCTTCGGCCTCCTCGGGGTCCATATCGCCCATCAACGCCCCGTCCGGCGTCGGCGGGTTCGCGACCCCGGGCTCGTCCGCTCCGGTCGGGTGGTTCGGGATGGACTCGGGGTCCTCGGCGTGTTTGTCGATGAGTTCCTGTTCGCGTTCGTTCCACTGCTCCAGCAGTTCCTCGCTGGGAGCACAGCCGGCCAGCCCGGGATGTATCTTCCCCTCGTACTCGACGTCCGGGACGTGTCGCGAAGAGACGGTGTAGCCGTTGAGGTCCCAGATGGACTTGGCTGCCTTCGGGAAGTGGTCCGTCAGGAATCCCCCGCCGTTTTGCTGTGAGAAGGTCCCGGTGAAGCCAAACTCCGAGCGGTCGTTGAGCGGCCCCATGTCGTGGAAATCGACCTTCAGTAGGTCACCGGGTTCGGCCCCGTTGACGTGCACCGGGCCCGCGAGGTAGTGGACCTGGCTCAGGTCCACGTCGCGAACGTCGTTGGCGTTGTCGTCGTCGGTTATCTGCCCTCCGGTCCAGTCCAGGGCCTCCAGACGCATCGTCTCACCGGGGTCGGCCTCGACGACCGCGGGGATGTCCGGATGCCAGCGGTTAAACGGGTTCGAACCCGGCTGCTCGTCCGGGGCACTGTTCACGTCGACTTCGAACTTTGTCTCTGGCATTACGTCCCATATGTCGAAAAGTGAATACATAAACGTTGCCCAAAAGACATGTATCCGATTCAGATTCTTTCGCAATAGGTAAGAGAACACAAAGTATGATTCGCTATATTCCAACAATCGTATCGGTATTTAGCTTTTTCGAGGAGATATTACCAACCGGTGCGACAGTGCATCTATATGACTGGTCCGGTACCCTGCACGTATTGTACTCGCGTTCAGCCGGTCGGTCGCGGCCTCGCTCTGTACCTGGTCGCGGTTGCCGCCGCTGTCGGGCTCGTTGCCGTCGTCTAACGTCGCTGTCTTCGACGGGGCAGAGAAGCAGTTTCGCGGTGGCCAGGCAGTTACAGCTCCGCGAC
>PXQZ01000045.1:0-15193 GCA_003021755.1 Halobacteriales archaeon QH_8_67_36
AGCGAAAGAGCTTCTCCTCTAGTCGTCGGCGACCAGCTGTTCGCCCTCGTCGGAGATGAGGCGGTCCATCGCGTCGACCATCGCCCGCACCGAGGCCCGCGTGATGTCCGAATCGCTGGCCGAGACGGCGACGGAGTCGTCCCCGCGGGACATCTCGATGGCGACCGTGACGATGGCGTCCGTGCCGCCGGTGATGGCGTCGACGTGGTATTCTTCGAGGGTGGCGTCCGCGGTGTGGGAGAGCGCGTCTTCGGTGGCGTTCATCGCGGCGTCGACCGGTCCGGAGCCGACGGCCGCCTCCTTGCGCTCCTCGCCGTCGACCGAGAGGCGGACGCTCGCGGTCGGCGTGTCCGACCCGGACACCGCCGTCAGGCCGAGCAGTTCGACGCGGCGGTCCTGCTCCTGGCCGGTGACCTCGTCGGCGATGGTCAGCAGGTCGGCGTCGGTGACGCGCTTGCCGCGGTCGCCCAGTTCCTTGACGCGGCCGACGATGTCGGAGAGCTGGTCGTCGGTCACCTCGACATCGTGTTCCTCCAGCGCGGCCTCGACGCCGGCCCGACCGGCGTGTTTGCCAAGCGCCAGCCGGCGCTCCCGACCGACCTTCTCGGGGGCGTAGGGCTCGTACATCGCGTCGTCCTTCAGGGTGCCGTCGGTGTGGATGCCCGACTCGTGGGTGAAGGCGTTCTGGCCGACGACGGCCTTGTTCGGCGCAAGCTGGACCCCGGTGCGGTTGGCGATGAGCTTCGCGAGGTCGTACACCTCGGTGAGGGCCATCGACTCGATGCCGTAGCCGTGATGCAGGGCGATGGCGACCTCTTCGAGGGCGACGTTGCCGGCGCGCTCGCCGATACCGTTGATGGTGCCGTGGACCAGGTCCGCGCCCGCGGCCACGGAGACGAGGGCGTTCATCACGGCCAGCCCGAGGTCGTCGTGGGTGTGGGTGCTCACCGGGCCCAGCTCCGAGAGCCGGGAGACGCATTCGAGCGCCCGGTCCGGCGTCGCGTGGCCGACGGTGTCGGCCCAGCAGATGCGGTCCGCGCCGGCGTCCAGCGCGGCTGCGAGCAGTGCCTCCAGGTAGTCGAGGTCCGCCCGCGAGCCGTCCTCGCCGATGACCTCGACCCAGAGGCCGTGGTCGCTCGCGTACTCGACGAGTTCGACCGTCGACTGGACGTTGTCCTTGCGGGAGGTGCCGACCTTGTCCTCGACGTGGCGGTCGCTCGCCGGCACGACGAGGTTGATGCCGTCAACGCCACACTCCAGGGCGAGGTCGATGTCGTTCCGGATACCGCGACAGAAGCTCGTCACCGTCGCGTCGAGATCTAGTTTGGCGACCCGCGAGATGGTCTCGCGTTCGCCGGGGCCCGTACAGGCGCTGCCGGCCTCGATGACGTCGATGGCCGCCGCGTCGAGGGACCGGGCAATGGCAGCCTTGTCGTCGGGCGTCAGCGAGACCCCCGGCGCCTGCTCGCCGTCGCGCAGCGTGGTATCGAGAAACTGTACGCCGTCTACCTCGTCGAGGGAACGCGTCGCTGGATGGTCCCCGAACAGTGTGTGCTGGCTCACAGAAAGGTCACTTCCATCACTCGGGGCGAATTTCGCGCCCAGTCGCCTCGCGGCGACTTCCTCTATCCTCCGTCGGGTGTTCCGACATAGTGCACGGTACTGGGACGGTCATGGTCTTTAGTCTGTTGGAAGCGTATCGAGCCGCTAACGTCGGCAGAAACGGGGTGGCCCCTATCCGTCTCTCATGGCAGCGAGGTCACAGGTCGAACGCGTAGGTCGATCCCGCCTCCTCACCGTTGTAGGCCTCGCCTTCGGGCGCGCCGGCCCCGCATTGTCGCCGTTGCTGCTCACCGCCCGCCCGAATTGGTCGTCGTCACTGGCGACAAATCCGGACCCTGCCGTCGGCCAGTCCCGATGACGTCGTTTCGCCGTCGGACGGCGAGTCGGCTATGACGTGAGCGTCGTCGCCGGACGCATCGCCGCCGTCTCCGACTCGGTCGAATCGTCCGGGGACTCTCCGTCGTCACGGTCGGTCGGGCCCTCGCTACACCCTACAATCGAGCCAACGATGCCCCAGCGAGCAACGAGACGCCCGTCCGTCGGCCGTTCATGCTCCGTCTTGTCCGAGTATAAAGGAGATGTGCTGGAGCACGGCGCGTTCCGGCCCGCGGTGGGCTCGTGACTCCGTGACCCCTCAGGTTTCGACGACCACCGTGTCACCCACCTGGACGTCGGCGGCGGTCCCGGCCGGGAACTCGATGACGGTGTCGGCCTTCGCGTAGCCGAGAGAGCGCCACGGATACATCGTCTTGACCTTGCGGATCTCGCCGTCGGCCAGCCAGACCACGTCGGTCGCCATCCGGACGAACAGCATGTGGATAACCCGCCGGCGTACCGCGCCGAAGGGCCACGACGGCTCGAACCGGAAAACGAGCGCGTAGTCGTCCGGAATCGACCGGCGGAACATCAGCCCCTTTGACTTCTCCAGCATCGAGTCAGCCGTGTGGACGTTGTTGGCGAGTACACTGGCTGAGCCATCAGGGTCGTGGACGACGCGCATACGTCCGACAGCGAGTCTGTCGGCAAAAGCGTTCCGTCGAAGGCATGTGCCCGCTCCGAGTCGGCTACTCGACGGCCCCGCTGTGAGTGTCGACCACGTAGTTGCCCCGACTGTCGTTCGGTCGTAGTGCCGGGCCGGAGGGCGACACGGTCGCTTCATCTATCTCGCAGTGAGATCGGGGAACTCGCTACTCAGTAGACGGGCGAGTCGAGTGAGCGGGTCCGTGATGCCACGCGGGAACGAACGCCGGCCGTCACTCGGCCACGCCGGTAGAATCACCCGACTGACGCCGACTGAGCGTCCATGCCAGCACGTTGGCCGCGACGCCGAGGATGAACAGCCCCCAGGTCGCCCACCACGACTGGTACCAGAGCACGTCCAGCAGAACCACGGGACCGGTCACGACCGGCCAGAGGGGTTCGATGCGCGTCGAGACGTCAGGCGCCGACAGTATGTCGGCGAAGAGATGCGAGAGACCCGAGATCCAGACGACGATGAAACCGATTGCGGTCGCGTGCTCCCGCGCTTGCGCGGAGAACCAGCCCGTTCGCTCGCCGATACGCCCGAACGCCACCCCGACTATCGGGCCGAGGACCACGGCAAATATCGTGACAGCCAGGACCGTGTGGACGACGCCGTGGTGGTGAACGCCGTCCATCCAGTCGGAGAGAACGAGGTCGACGTCCGGCAGCATGCCGAACCAGAATCCGCCAGCGACGACCAGCATTGCGGTCCGGCGATGGTCGACGAAGTGCCAGACAGGTGCCAGCCAGAACAGCGCCATGCCCAGATGGCCGAGGACATCTACCATTGGTGAGGACAAGGGGCTTCGGACTGAATACTTGCACGGTCAGTTCGCAATCGACGCCGCAGTGATTAAACGAGTCGTTCCCCCAGGACCGGCGCGCCAACGACACCACCGCCGGCGACGGCAGCCCCGAGGAAGGCGAGACCGAGCCACGGCGTGAGCGCGTAGACAGCGACAGAGAGCCCCGCTGTGGCACCGAGGACGACGAAGCCGGCAACAACCGCGTGCCTGCTCGACGGATGAGCCGGCGTCATCTCGGCGACGGTTCGCCACGCGAACCACCCGCCCACCGCACCACCCAGCGCTGTTACGCTGTCGAGGGTGACGCCCAGGAACAGGCCGAGTATCCCGGCCGCGACTGCGAACAGGAGCACCCGGCCGGGGTCGGTTCCGCCGCCACTGAGCCAGTAGAGCGCGGCGAGAACGGCCAGACCGAGGCCGACGCCGACGACGACGTCGACAGCGTAATGAACGCCGAGGACGAGCCGCGAGAGCGTGACGAGCGCGACCACGACCCCCGCGACCCCCAGCCGGGTCCGGCGCGCTTCCCGGTCGAGTATCGGCACCGGGCGGTCGCGGGAGCAGAAACACGTTCTTGAGCACTCCGATGAGAGTGACGTAGACCAGCGCGAGTCCCAGCACGAACAGCCCGCGTCTGCGGTCGATTCCCCAGCGCGGGAGTTGCTCTCCGGCCACGTAGAGGGTGCTGCCGAGGAGGAAGAGGAACCACACGTCGCCGAGCTGCGCTATCAGGGCGAAGAGGACGATGACCGGCCACTCCGCAGGCCCGTGGAGCATCTCGGTGATTCCGACGCCGCGGCCGTTCGCGAACACATCCGACCTGAGGGGGCTGTCGCGACGTTAATCCTCGGCTCTGTATTGGCAGTGACAGTTTGAATGTATCGACCTGCGGGGGTTGTACCAAGCACCGATCACGGGTCACTGAAAGGCTTGGCAGTTACATACGTATGAGTCGGCGAACAGCACGCGGGATAGCCATCCCGTCTCCGCGCGAACGGAGCGAGCCATGACGAACCGTACTCGTGACCAGGGGACCTCGGTTTCGTCATCACGAGCGGCGGAGAGTGCCGCTCGAACGACTGCGCAATCCCGTGGTGGGACAGATTCAGGTAGCCGGACGCCCGATGGTGGGTATGGAGAAGGCACCGGGTGGAACGAGCGTCGGCGTCTCCGACCCCTACGACCACGTCGACCGGTGTGACTTCGTCACCGACGAGGGGAACTGTCGCTGGGCGCGCGAACACGGCCATCACGACCCGGAGTTCGCGAACGCCCGCAGCGCCGAGGGCTTTCGCTGTCCGGCGGCCGTGGGCGAGGACGGCGACCCGGACGAGGCCGAGTGGGACTGGAGCGACTGCCCCCACTTCCGTTGCCGGAACCGTGACCGCGAGTGTCTCCGCTGCGGTCTGGAAGAGCGCCGGAACGCCCACGACGAGTCGCGGCCGCTGCTGGAGGAACACCACCTGTCGTACGAGTCGGCCGACGACGCGGAGCTGGGCCACGAGATAACCGTCTTCCTCTGTCGGTGGTGTCACGCGAAGGTCCACAATTCGTGGGCGCGCATCGACGACGACGCCAGCCCCGACCCGGAGGCCGTCGCGGCCACGGAGGGGCGCAAGAGCCAGGAGCACGCCGAACTGGGCTTTCAATCGGCCGCCGACCGGTACGGCGACGAGGAGGGGTGACCCGCTCTCGGAAGCTATCAAGGGATATATACGCCCAGCTAGCCTCTCGGCTACCAATGACTCATATCGTCGTCATCGACAACCACGGCCAGTTCACCCATCTGGAGCAGCGAGCGCTCCGTGACATGGGCGTGGACGTCGAACTGCTCGACAACGACACCCCGCCCGAGGACATCGACGCCGACGGCCTCGTCCTCTCGGGGGGGCCGGACATGGACGACATCGGCAACTGCCCCGACTACCTCGACCTCGACGTGCCCGTGCTGGGCATCTGTCTGGGGATGCAGCTCATCGCCGACCAGCTCGGCGGCGAGGTCGGCGGCGGCGAGTACGGCGGCTACGCCGACGTGACCGTCGAGATCCTCGACGAGAAGGACCCGCTGATCGGCTCGCTGGCGCCGGAGACCCGCGTTTGGGCGAGCCACGCCGACGAGGTCACGGAAGTGCCCGACGGCTTCGCCCGTACCGCGACCTCCGAGGTCTGTGGCGTCGAAGCGATGAGCGACGCCGACCGGAACCTGTTCGGCGTCCAGTGGCACCCGGAGGTCGCCCACACCGAGGAGGGCGAGGCCGTCTTCGAGAACTTCCTCGCGGTCTGTGACCGGCAGTCGGCGCCCCGGCAGTAGGCGGGTGCTGCAGTCCCATCGGACCGTCGTCGTCCCGCAGTCGGCGACACCATGCGTTGTAAAGCGCCGGCCGGAGCGGCCGGATTTATGTAGTACGACCGGATGTGATGAACAAATGACTGCCACACAGGGGAATCTTGCGAGCCTCTCCCGGTTCATTTTCCGGGCACCGAACTGGTACGCCAGTCTCGCCTTTGCCCTCTGCATCGCGGCCCTGACCGGCGTGGCCGCCTTCGACTCGCGGTTCGTACTCGATGACGCCTGGCAGGGGATATTCTTCATCGGGCTCCCGACGGCCATCGCGGGGGCGGTGACCCCGTGGGTCGACCGCCGGATCGGCGGGCAGCTGACGCCCAACCGCGCCTCGCTGCTCGCGCTCGTCTGCGAACTCATCACCATCGCCTTCCTGACGGTGGCGGGCGTCATCGCGCTCGTCAGCGCCCGGCTCGGCGCGAACTTCGTCTTCGACGTGCTGCTGGTCGCTCTGGCCTCCGTCTTCGCTTTCCGCCTGCTCATCCTGCTGGCCGTCTCCCGGTACAGCTTCCTGCGGGCGGTCGTGCCGGCGAGCGTCCAGACCGTCGCGGCGGCGGGGATGCTCGCGGTGTACGGCGGCGCGACGACGTACCTCCTCGACAACCCGCGGCTCACCGATATGCTGGCCCGCCAGGAGCAGGCACCGCCCGCGCTGCAGGGGTTCATCCCCGCGGACTTCGTCCTGCTTGCGGTCATCTGCCTGCTCTATGCGGGGGCCGTGTGGGTGTTCCTCGTCGCCATCGACCAGCCGTGGCGCTCCTCGCTCGGGGTCTCGGCGCTGGATTTCCTGCGGGGCTTTGTCGGCTACCTCGCGGAGGGGTCGGACGAACTGGAGACGTTCTTCGAGGACATCGGCGAGGAGGCCATCGTTCCCGTCACCGTCCTCGCGGTCCGGCGGCCGGACGGCGAGGAGAAGGCCCGGTTCGTCCTGCCGATGATACACCCCGGCCCGATGGGTGAGATCGGCGGCGGCAACCTCCCCGAGCGGGTCGCCGAGGTCGCCGAGGGGGTGGCGTTCCCGCCCCACGCCACCGCCGGCCACGACTTCAACCTCGTCACCGAGAGCGAGGTCGACACCGTCCTGGAGGCCGCCGACACCGCCTTCGAGAACATCGAGTACAGCGCGGAGGCGACGGCGGGCCAGCGCCACGGGAAGGGCGAGGCGAGCCTGCTGGGCCAGGCCTTCGGCGAGGACGCGATGGTCGTGACGACCTACGCGCCGGGCTGTGCCGACGACGTGGACTACGCCGTCGGGCTCTCGGCGATGGCCGAGGCCCGGCGCGGCGGCCTCGACGACGTGTTGCTCGTCGACGCCCACAACTGCAACGACGGGCTGGACGGCGGCGACCTGGGCCACGTCGTCCCAGGGAGCCAGCGTTCCTTCGACATGATACACGGAGCCGGCGAACTCGGCGAGGCCCTCGCCAGCGCCGAGCGGGGGCCGCTCCGCTGTGGCGTCGCCTGGGGGGAGACGGAGTGGGGCCCCGAGGAGGGCATCGGCCCGCTGGGTATCCGCGTCGCCGTCTTCGAGGTCGGAGACGAACGGACGGCCTACGTTCTCGTCGACGGCAACAACATGGAACCGGGGTTGCGCGAGCGAACACTCGACGCCATCGACGGCGTGGACGCGGTGGAGGTGATGACCAGCGACACCCACATCGTCAACACGATGGAAGCCGAGAACCAGGTCGGTCAGGTCATCCCGGAAACGGAAGTGATCGAGCGGATTACGTCACTGGTCGAGGACGCCATCACGGACCTCGAACCCGTCGAGGCCGGGATGGCCAGTGAAACTGCAGAGGTCACGGTGTTCGGTAACGACCGCACGGAGACGCTGGCGTCGACCGCCAACGCGATGGTGTCGATGGGCGGCGCGCTCGCGGCGGCGTTCGTGCTGGCGACGATGGCCGTCAGCATCCTCATCTTCCTCGTCGCCGGCGTCTGACTGCCTCGTTCCGTCGGCGCCGATTTCCACTGGTTCCGTTTGTTGGCGCTACCAACTCGCTGCGCTCGTCGGGTTGTGCCAGTAGAACGCCGAGGAGGAGATTTGAACTCCTGAGTCCGTGAGGACAGTTGCTTTCGAGGCAACCGCCTTGGCCAGGCTAGGCTACCTCGGCACGGTTGCACGTTCCGCTGTCTGCTCTTTAGGCGTTTCGATTGGCCGAGTGACTCGGTAGCACGCGCCAGCCTCAGTCCTCGGGCTCGCCGTAGCCCCCGCCGCCCGGCGTCTCGACGCGAACCGTCGTGCCGGCCTCGACCTCGCGGGTCACCTTCGCCGGCACCGCCTCGCCGTCGATAGCGTTCACACCGCGGGTGCCGTCGGCCCCGCCGGCCAGCCCCCAGGGGGCGTGGCGGCGGCGCTCGGTCAGCAGCGAGACGGTGGCGTCGGTCTCGACGGTGAGTTCACGGACCAGCCCGTCGCCGCCCGACTGTCGGCCCGCACCGCCGCTGTCGTCCCGGAGGCTGTACGCCTCGACCCGGAGCGGATAGGCGATCTCCAGGGCCTCGACGGGCGTGTTCAGCGTGTTCGTCATCCCGACCTGCACGCCGCTGGGGCCGTCGGCGTCGGCGCTTGCGCCCATCCCGCCGCCGATGGTTTCGTAGTAGCTGAACCCGGCCCCGCCGACGACGAGGTTGTTCATCGTCCCCTGGCCGGCGGCGGGGACGCGCTCGGGGACCGCCTCCGAAAGCGCCCGGAAGACCACGTCGGCGACGCGCTGGCTCGTCTCGACGTTGCCCCCGACGACGGCCGCCGGCGGGTCGGGGTTGAGCAGCGTGCCGGCGGGCGCGTGGACCTCGATAGGGTCATAACAGCCCGCGTTGGGCGGTACGTCGGGGTCGGTCACCGAGCGGACGGCGAAGTACACCGCGCTCTTGGCGACCGACAGCGGCGCGTTGACGTTACCCGCGACCTGCGGCGCGGTGCCCGAGAAGTCGACCGAGAGCGAGCGGTCCGCGACCGTGACCGCCACCTCGATGGGGATGTCGGCGTCGGTGACGCCGTCACCCTCCAGCCGGTCGGCTGCGGTGTAGGTCCCGTCCGGGAACGCGGCCAGTTCCGACTCGACGCGCTCGCGGGAGTACGCTCGAACGGCGTCGAACGCCGCCAGCAGCCGCTCGCCGTGGTCGGCCAGGAGTTCGCCGACGCGTTCCGCCCCGCGTTCGTTCGCGCCCAGTTGGGCCCGCAGGTCGGCCCGGCGCTGGGCCGGGTTCCGGACGTTCGCTTCGAGGAGGTCCCGGACGGCGTCGACGCGCTCGCCGCCGGCAACGAGCCGCGTCGGCGGAACGCGCAGCCCCTCCTGCTGGATGTCACGCGCGCCGGCGGGCATACTGCCGGGCGCCATCCCGCCCACGTCGGCGTGGTGGGCCCGGGAGACGGCGTAGCCGACGACCGCTTCGTCCGGTGCGATAGGAGAAACCAGCGTCACGTCCGGTAGATGGGTCCCGCCGGCGAAGGGGTCGTTCAGCACGAACACGTCGCCGGGCTCGGGGTCCTGGTCGAGGACGGCGTCGACGGCTTCGGGCATCGCCCCCAGATGGACCGGGATGTGTTCGGCCTGGGCGACCAGTCGCCCATCGGCGTCGAACAGCGCCGTCGAGCAGTCACGACGCTCCGTGATGTTCGGCGAGAACGCGCCGCGAACGAGCACCTCGCCCATCTCCTCGGCGACGCTCTCCAGTTGGTTCCGGAGGATTTCGAGTGCTATCGCGTCGATGTCGCGGGCCCGACCGCTCGTCGCCAGCCGCCAGTCCGTCCCACGACAGAACCGGCGTCTCTCTGAACTCGCCGTCGAAGGAAACGCCTCGGGAGCGTCGGTCGACATCTTCGCTGCGCTCGTGGCCGAGTGGAGGGAGTTCGTGCCCCACCGTCGCAGTCGCCCGGAGCGTGACGAGTTCGACGGCCGCGTCGAGTCGGTAGCCGTGAGCCCGCTCGTGGGCGGCGTGGAAGCGGGCCGCCAGCACGTCGGGGTCGACCTCCTCGACCGCCACCCCGAGTTCGTGGCTCTGACCGACGTATCGGCAATCGGCCTCGAACGTGACGGTCGCGGATTCGGGCGCTGCGGTCGCCGCAAGCACGTTGGCTTCGAGGTCCCCGAGCACGCCGCCGACGGCATCCGGGTCGGCCGCGTCGAGTCGGGTCCGGTAGGTGCGGACGGCGTCGTGGCGCTCGTCGGCCGCGAGCAGTCCCAGCGCCGAGAGGACGCCGCTGGCCCGCGGGACGACGACCGTTTCGACGCCCAGCCTGTCAGCGAGGGCGGCGGCATGCATCGGCCCCGCGCCGCCGAAGGCGGCGATGGCGAACTCGCGCGGGTCGTGGCCCCGCTCGGCAGTGACCGACCGGATAGTACGGGTCATCGTCGCGTTGGCGACGCGGTAGACGCCGCGGGCGGCCCCGAGCGGCCCGTCGAGGTCGGCCGCCGCGGCGAGGTCGGTCAGTGCCGCCCGTGCGGCGTCGGCGTCGAGGTCGACTGCGCCCCCGAGCGTCGTCTCGGGCCCGAGATAGCCCAGCACGAGCGCGGCGTCGGTCACGGTCGGGTCGCGACCCCCGCGACCGTAACAGGCCGGGCCGGGCTCGGCGCCCGCGGACGCCGGGCCGACCCTGAGGGCGCCGCCCGAATCCACCCGGGCGATGGAGCCGCCGCCGGCACCGACGGTTTCGATATCGACCATCGGGACGCGAACGGGCCGGCCCGCGGCCGGCCCCGACAGCGCCGTCGT
This sequence comes from Halobacteriales archaeon QH_8_67_36, assembly GCA_003021755.1. GTDB lineage: Archaea > Halobacteriota > Halobacteria > Halobacteriales > Haloarculaceae > Haloarcula. The sequence continues at coordinate 10,456 of PXQZ01000045.1, forward strand.
CACGGCGTTCTTTCGTACCGTTTCGATGTCTGCGATACCACCGTTCGACTGCATCACCCGCGGCGACGGCAGTCCCAGCTCCCGGGCCTCGGTTTCGAGCTGGCCGAGATAGCTGTCGAGCACCGGCGTCACGAAGGCGTCGGCTACTGTCGTCGCGGTGCGCTCGTACTCCCGGAACGCGCCGAGCACCTCGTGGCTGGCCGAGACCGGCGCGTCGAGTTCCTCGCGCAGAAGCTCGGCGACGCGACGCTCGTTCTCGGGGTGGGCGTAGGCGTGCAGCAGCGACACTGCGACCGCCTCGGCGTCGATGTCGTCCGCGAGTTCGCGGACCGCCTCGGGATCGACGGGCCGTTCGACGCCCTCGGGCGTCGTTCGCTCGGCGAGTTCGTACCGCCGCGAGTCGGGCACGAGCGGGTCGGGCCGGGCGACCGACTGGTCGTACAGGTCGGGCCGGGCCTGCCGGCCGATGGCGAGTACGTCCCCGAACCCTTCGGTCGTCACCAGCGCCGTCTCGGCGCCCTGCGTTTCGAGTAACGCGTTCGTCGCGACGGTCATCGCGTGTCGGAACCGGTCGACTGCGGCGGGTTCGACGGCCGCCGACTCGCAGGCCGCACTGACTCCCTCGATGACGCCCTCGTGCTGTGGCGTCGTCGACGGGACCTTCGCCGTCGTCAGCCCGTCGGGACCGACGAGCACCACGTCGGTGAAGGTGCCGCCGACGTCGGCCCCGACACGTACCGAATCGTCCATGGCCCGTCTGCGGTCGCCCGCGGTAAAAACGACTAGTTCCAGGTCCAGGCTGCATCGAGCGTGTACCGGTACAGCCCGGTCACACAGATGGCGACGGCGTTACCGACGAGATACTCCGCCGTCCCGAACGTCACCAGCACGTAGAGAATGCCGAGCTGAATCGGGATCGCGGTCCCCCGGACGAGGTTCGTCTTGCCCAGTCCGACGAGATACTCCCGCATCGTGGAGTGACGCGAGCGGTGGAACGTCCAGGCGTTGTTGAGCACGTACTGTAACAGTATCGTCAGCTCGATGGCAACGAAAGCGCCGGCGAGGTAGTTGACGCCACCGAGGTCCACGAACAGCCACAGGAGGGCGAGCTGGATGCTCGCGGCCGTACAGCCCACGAGGAAGAACCGAACGAGTCGCTCCCGTCGCGGCGACGTGGCGACGCCAAACGACATAAGCGCCTACTTATAACCGAGTGCGTTTAAGCGTGCCGTTATCTCGTCCGATTCCCCGTCGGACGGCTCGTCCTGTCGGCCCTCCGGCGCGGAGTCCAGCCCGTCGACGTGGTCGGCGACGGCTCCCGACAGCCGGTCGAGGACGGGCGAGGGAGCCTCGCCGTCGGTGTCCTCGGCACAGAGGTCCTGGCGCTCCTCGGGGTCGCTCCGGCGGTCGTACAGCTCGCGGTGTCCGGACACCGTGTGTTCGATGTACGTCCAGCGGGCGTCGCGGGCGCTGACGAGTAGTTCGCCGTCCTCGCGGTGGCGGGGAATCGGCTGGGTCGTCACGCTCTCGCCCCGCACCGCGATGGAGACGACGGGCCCGCGGTCCTCGATGGCCTCGCCGTCGAGCGCGCCGGCGACGCTGTGGCCGACCCACGCGTCGGCCGGCTCGACGCCCAGCAGTTCACACACCGTCGGCGGAATCGTATCGAGGCCGACGGGCTGGTGGACCGTGCCACTCTCTCCATCGGGATGGGTAATCAAGAGCGGCACGTCGATGAGTTCCCGGTAGAGCTTGGGGTAGTGCGAGAGGTGGCCGTGGTCGAGGAACTCCTCGCCGTGGTCGCCCGCGACGACGATTGCGGTGTCGTCGGCGACCCCCCGGGCGTCGAGCGTCTCCAGCAGGCGTCCGACGCTCTCGTCGACCTGCCTGATGGTGCCATCGTACAGCGTTCGGAGCGTGCCGAGCGTCCGCTCGTCGACGTCCCACCCCATCCCCGTCCGGAAGTGCGAGCCAAGCATCCGGAACAGGCCGAAGTGTGTGTCCGAGACCTCGCGGAGATGCCGCGGCGCCGGGACGTAGGGGGTGTGGGTGTCCATGTAGTGGACCCACAGAAAGAAGCCCCCGTCGCTCGTCTCCACGAACTCCGTCGCGTGGTCCTCCAGTTCGCCCATCCGGGAGGCGTCAGCGACCGGGCGGTCGTCGTCGCCGCCGCCGAGGACGCTCGCGGCCCGCCGGAACGGGGAGGTGCCCAGTTGCACCCACCCCTGGATGGTCGGGTGTCTGGCGAGGAAACCGCTGCCGTCGACGAACGGCTCGAACTCGTCGAAGCCGCGATCGTACCCCCAGTGGTCGGTCAGAAAGCCGTTAGCGGCGTTGAACCCGCCGGTCCGGACGCCTGCATCGGAGAGCTGCTCGGCCAGCGTCGGCGTCGACGCCACGCCGATGTCCGGGCCCTCGTCGAACACCGGGCGGGAGCCGTGGACGGAGGGAAAGGAGAAGGGCGTCCAGTTGCCCTGGGCCATGGCGTTGTCGAAGGATATCCCCTCGGCGGCGAGTTCGTCCAGCACCGGGGAGGGGCTGTCCTCGCCGCCGAGCGCGTCCCGGCGCAGGGAGTCGATGGTGACGAGGACGACGTTGTCCACGGCGGCCGGCATCTAGCTCACCTCCGGCCGCTGACGGGAAGCGCCGGTGACGCGACGAGACGCCAGGGCTCGTCGCCATGCACAGCACGAATCGTTCATACGGGCCTACACTGGGTACGCGATACTGAAGGTTCTGGTTGTGCCGGTGCCCCGGAACTGAAACAAAGTGTCCTGTGGCCGCCAGCGCGGGGTAACCGGCGTCTGGACCGGTCACCGGGCGGAACGGCGGCGGAGCCTACTGCGGGTCGGGGTCGTAGCCCGGTCCGACTCTGAGGTCGAGTGTCCGTTCCCGCACGCGGACGTCCAGGCGCTCGTGGTCGGCGACCTCGCCGTCCCGGCTGAACCGCACCGGCTCGCCGTGGCCGTCGACGGACAGCTCCGTCGCGCGGACGTAGGTGACGCCGTCGGTGTCGGCCGCCAGCAGCCGGTGGCCGATGGCCTCGGCGACGAGGTTGCCGGTCGGCATTCGCTCGACGATGGCGACGTCCAGCAGTCCGTCCTCCATGTCGGCCTGGCCGCCCCGTGCGACGAACTTCCGGGCGTTGCCCACGAGCAGGCAGGTCGCCGACCCGGTCCAGGTGAACGGACCATCCTCGCCGACGGCCTCGACGGTGAGGTCCAGCCCGTCGAACTCGATGGCCTCCTGGGCCCCGGTCACCAGGAAGGCGAGCGTGCCAAAGCGAGCCTTTAGGTCACCGGAAGTCGCCAGGCTGGCCTCGGCGGGGAGCCCGGCGATACAGGAGACGAGGAACGGCTCCCCGTCGGCAAAGCCCACGTCGATGGTCCGCACGTCGCCGGTGTCGGCCACCTCGATAGCTTGCCTCCGGTCGGTGACGCCGATGGTGCCCGCGAGCAGGTTCGCGGTCCCGGCCGGCACCACCGAGAGGGTCACCCCGTCGAGGTGGTCGGCCCGGGCCAGCCCCCGGACGACCTCGTTGACGGTGCCGTCGCCGCCCGCGACGGCGACCTCGGAGACGCGCGCCTCGCCAGCCGCCCGCCCGAGTTCGAGCGCGTCCCCCGGCCCCTCGGTTCGGGAGACGGCAAAGCCACGCGCGGAGAGCGATCGCTCGACGGCGTCGGCGTGGTTTCCGTCGCCGCTCACGGGGTTGAGGACCGCGCGGCGCGAGCCGACTTGCATACCCATACGCAGCGGTCTCGCATACTTATGTGTGCGGAACGGGCAGCGGGCTGGGGCCACGTAGAATCGCCTGTGCTCCGCACGCGCGAGTTCGTGAGCCCGCTCGTCGTCGGGCCCGTAGTGGACGCTCGCGTCGAAGTACAGCGCAGCGATGGCACGAACTGAGAGCCACGCCCGCTGTCGGATGACACCACACAGTGGGGTTGGCCGGCCGGGGCAAAACCCCTACGCCTCCAGCCGCGGGCCGGGGCGCCACGTGTTGCCGTCGAGGACGACCAGGTCGTAGCGTTCGAGCACCTGCAGGGCGTCGACGACGGCCGCCGGGTCGTAGTCGGCGGCGGTGTCGGCGGGGAGCGCCTCGGCGATGACGCTGCGGGTCCCGCCGTCGATGCTGGCGACCGTCGAGAGTAACACCTCCATGTCGGCAACTAGCGGGGCGAGCGACGCCTCGGCCGCGTCGGCCGGCTGGAGCTTCGCCAACACCTCGTCGTAGGGGCCGGACAGCTCCATCGACACCGTCACGTCGTCCCCGTCGTCGGTTCCGTCGGTCATTGCCACACCACAGCGCACACGGACGGATATAGCTTTGTCCCGGCTTACGACCAGCGGGCCCGTCGGGTGGCCGGGTAGCCGCGACCATTACGGTGGCTCGACGCGTTCCTGCAACCCCGCCCAGTTGGCGAGCATCCCGTCGTCGTCCGGGAGCGGGATCAGCGAGACACGGTTCCGGAAGCGGCTGCCGTCGGCGCGGTAGTTCCACAGTTCGACGGTCACCGGCGCCCATATCTCGACGGCCTCCGACAGCGCGTCGACGGCCGCGGCCTCGGTGTCGGGCCCCTGGAGCAGGCGGAGGTTCTCGCCCCGGACCGCCGACAGCGAGTAACCTGTCAGTTCGCGGAAGGTCCGGGTGACGTAGACGACGGGGTTGTCCTGATACGCCGGGCCGGAAAGCACGATACCGAGCGGGGCACGGTCGAGAACCCACAGCCGCCGGCAG
>PXQZ01000045.1:15209-16627 GCA_003021755.1 Halobacteriales archaeon QH_8_67_36
CGACGACAGGTCGCCCGCAGCCCGGTCGACACGGTCCGGGTCGCCCCCGTAGGCTGCGAGGAACGACCGGGCCGCCGCCGGGAACGCCGACTGCTCACACGTCAGCAGGTCCCGGAGCGTCGCTCTGGCAGCCATCGGTCGTCGCTACGGCGACCGCGGGCAAACGTCTGTCGGATATGGACGGCTTACGCGAGTCAGCAGCACCAGGGCACCCTCTCCGCGGAGCTTGTCTGCCTGGCGAGCCGTCGCCGCTGGCCGGCCCTGTGGGAGTAACGCGAGCCTACCGCGACGCCTGCCGAGCCGCGAACAGGACGAAGTGTTTTTATTTGTAGACGTGGCTGTCGGAACATGGACAGTCGACGACGCTCGTTCCTCGCAACAGCAGGTAGCGTCGTGACTGGGGTACTCGCCGGCTGTCCGGGGTTTCTCAGTCCCAGTACCGGGCCAGACGACAGGAACAACACCGAACCGGAGCTCGAAGGAGCCGGCGTCCGGATACCCGACAGCGTCGAGAGCACGTACCCGCAGTACCAGTACGACGCCGCGAACAGCGGTGCCGTCCCGGGCGTCTCCGGACCGACCGGCGCCATCGCGTCCCTGTTCGAGTTCGGGGACGGCGGGTTCGCGCCCGGGCGCCGGATGGGGTCGCCGTCGCTGCGCGACGGGCGACTCTACCTGACCGAAGGCCGCGTCGACGGCAGCGACCGGGAGACGTTCGTCTACGGGGTGGACGCCATCGACGGCACCCGGCAGTGGGCGACGATGTACCGGGGGACCAACGCCGCCGGACCGACCGCCGTGGCCGACGGGACGGTCCTGGCGACTGTCGGCGACGAACTGGTCGGGCTGGACCCCGCGACCGGCACCGAGCAGTGGTCGTTCGAGCGGTCGGTCCAACCCGGCATCACCGTCGACGGCGACACCACCTATGTCGTCGGTCGCCGGAGCGGGCGCCCGACCCTGTATGCCCTCTCGGTCGGCGACGGCTCGCTCGACTGGGAGACGACGGTCAACGCCGACACGGTCCCGGTGACCCCCGCCGTCGGGGAGGACACCGTCTACACGGGCGGGAACGCGCTCCAGGCGTTCGACGTGGCCACCGGCGAGACGCGGTGGAGCGCCGACTACGGCGTGACGGCGCCGGCGACAGTCACCAGCGAGCGGGTGGTCGTCGGCTCCGGGACGACCGTCCGCGTCTTCGACCCGGCCGACGGGACCGAGCAGTGGAACGACGACGTCGAGACGTACGGCAATCTGGAGTCGCCGGCAATCACCAACCCGCTCGCCGTGACCGACGGCACCGTCTACGCCGTCGCAGACAGGGGGTTGACGGCGCTGAGCCTGACGGGGAGCCGGCGCCGCTACGCCGTCGAGATGGGTATCAACGGCACGCCCGTCGTCGCCGACGGCTACCTCTA
>PXQZ01000030.1 GCA_003021755.1 Halobacteriales archaeon QH_8_67_36
GGTGGCCGACGAGGAGGGGACGGTGATGGAGCGGCCCGACGGCCGGCGCCAGACCCTCATCCGCTCGTCGATGGGTAAACAGGTCGAACTCGCCCGCGAGGCGTTCGAACGCGTCCGGGCGGGCGAGGACGTGGCCCACGTCTCCGGCGGTGACCCGAACGTCTACGGGAAGTCCGACCTCATGTTCACGATGGCCGAGGCCGACGACGCCGACGACGTTCCAATCGAAATCGTCCCCGGCGTCACGGCGGCGCTGTCGGGGGCGGCGAACCTCGGTGCGCCGCTATCGAACGACTTCTGTACCGTCTCGCTGTCGGACAAGTGGCGCGGCTGGGATGAAATCGAGGAGAAGCTGCGCGCCGCTGCCATCTCCGGTTTCGTCGTTGTCCTCTACAATTGCTGGCGGGACTACGAACGGGCCATCGAGGTGCTCCGGGAGGAGCGCGCCGACGACGTCCCCGCCGCAATCATCAACGACGCGGGCCGCGGCAGCGCCGGCCGCAATCTGGACGACGAGACCGAGACCATCACCACGCTCGGCGGACTCCCCGAGCACAGCGAGGAGGTCGGCGGGATGGGGTCGTCCATCCTCGTCGGCACCCACGAGACGGAGGTCTGGACGAACGACTACCGCGACCATCTCGTCACCCCGCGGGGCGGGCGTGACGTGGAGGACTTCTAAACCATGAGCACTGACAACACCGACTCCAGCTGTGGCGCAAGCGAGACGCAAAGCACCTCGGAGAACACGAGTGACGAAGCCGCGAGTGCATCGACCGACAAGCCGACCACCGACGCCGAAACGGACACGGAGACGGCTTCGAAACGTGGGGCGAGCGAGGCGAGCAGCGCTTCGGAAACGACGACCACCTCGACGGAAGCGTCGAGTTCCTCGACGTGTGGCGCGTCGTCCGATTCGTCCGACCCCGCTTCGAGCGGTTCCTGTGGCGCGTCCGGTTCGGACGACGAGAAGGAAGTCGGCGCGACGGTCGATGACTTCGACGCCGAGCCCGGCCGACTCGTCGCGGTCGGCCTCGGCCCCGGCCAGCCCGAGGGGATGACCGCGAAGGCGCGGTCCGCGCTCATGGACGCCGGACACATCGTCGGTTATACAACCTACGTTGAACTTCTTCCCGACGAAGTCGTCGAGGCGGCCGAGGACATCTACAACACGCCGATGTGCGGGGAAGTGTCACGCACGGAGGAGGCCATCGACCGCGCGCTGGCGGGCAACAGCGTGGCCATCATCGGCAGCGGCGACCCGAACGTCTACGCGCTGGCCGGCCTCGCGCTGGAAATCGTCGAGTCCAAGGGTGCGACGGCGAGCATGCTCGACTTCGACGTGGTGCCGGGCGTCCCGGCGGCTCAGTCCTGTGCCGCCCGCGTCGGCGCGCCGCTGGTCAACGACACCGTCTCGATCTCGCTGTCGGACCACCTCACCGACATGCCCACCATCGAATCGCGCCTGCACGCCGCCGCCAAGGAGGGGTTCACCATCAGCATCTACAACCCCTGGAGCCGCAAGCGACGGGACAACTACGAGAAGTGCTGCGAGATTCTGCTGGAACACCGCGACCCCGGGACGCCCGTCGGCGTCGTCCACGCCGCGGGCCGGGAGGACGAACAGGTCGAGATCGTCGAACTGGCGGAGCTGCCGGACCTCGGCGAGACGGACCTCGTGGACATGACGACCACGCTGCTGGTCGGCAACGAGGACACCTACGTCTGGGACGACCGGATGGTCACCCCGCGGGGCTACGAGACGAAATACGACTACTGACAATGTATAGGATCAGTATCGACCGGGAGGCCTGCGACGGCGTCTTCGCCTGTCTGGTGCGTGACGACCGCTTCGTGGAGAGCGCGGAGCACGACTCCGCGGATGGTTCGAGCGGGCAGGGCCCGCGAGAAGCGGGGCTGGCGGCCATCGAAGTCGACGGCGAGCACGCCATCGCAGGGACGTTCGACGACGACCGGCGAGGGGACGCCGAGCAGGCCGCGGCGGCCTGCCCGCTGGACGCCATCACCGTCGAGGACGCCGACCCGGACGCGCCGCGGTCCCAGCCGCTGGGGGAGGCGACGAAATGAGCATCGAGACCGGCCCGCCCGGCGACATGCTCGCGGCCCACCCCGAGACGGCGTACTTCTGGGGGCGGGTCGCCGGCGACGGCACCTGTGGCGAGAACTGCGTCACCGTCCGGACGACCGACGAGACGGCCGCGCGCCGCCTCAACAGCATCGCCGGTGCGGAGCGGACCGACCAGCGTATCGTCGAGCGCCCGTACGCCCACGACACCTCGATAACCCGAACGGAGGAGGAGTACACGGTCCAGATCGTCGGGCCGCTGGCGGAGCGAGCGAGCGGGGCACTCGGCCTGCCCTTCGAGGGGGAGTCCGGCGGCTACCGGCTGGACCCGCTGGCCGAGTTCGACCGCCAGTTGCTCCGTGGGCTCGTGGAGGGCTGTGGCACGGTCTGTTTCAAATCCGACGACCAGGCTGTCGGCCTCTCGTTCGTCCACGAGAGCCGGGGACTCCTCCGGACCGTCCAGTCGCTGCTCGACGATCTCCCGGTCGACGCGCCCTACGGCGAACCCAGCGAGGCGTCCTCGGGGTACTGGTTCGGCGTCGACGACGACGCCGTCCCCGCCGTCGGCGAGTGGCTGTACGACGGGAGCGAATCGACCGGGCTGTTCGCCCCGAGCCGCCGGCGCAAGCTCCGAAAGAGCATTGAGCGAGTCCGATGAGCGAAGCCACCGCCGCCCCCGACGGGCTCGACGACGAGGCCATCCTGCTCGTGGGCCACGGCTCCCGCCGCGAGAAGTCCAACGAGCAAGTCCGGGAACTGGCCGCCCAGCTAGAGGGGCGACTCGGCATCCCCGTCGACGCCGCGTTTCTCGAACTGGCCGAGCCGGCCATCGACGACGCCATCTCGGGGCTGGCGGCGACCGTCTCGCAGGTGACGGTCGTCCACCTCTCGCTCTTTGCGGCCAGCCACGTGAAAAACGACGTGCCGCTGGCGGTCACGCAGGCCCGCGAGCGCCATCCGGAGCTCACCGTCAACAACGGGGCACATCTCGGTGTTCACCCCGCGCTGCTCTCGCTACTGGATGACCGTGCCGCGGCCGTCGAGGCCGAACTGGGCGTCGACCGCGAGGACGACGACGTGGCCGTGGTGGTGTGTGCCCGGGGCTCCTCGGACCCCGACGCCAACGCCGACGTCCACAAGCTCGCCCGGCTGCTGTACGAGGGCCGTGGGTTCGACCGGGTCGAAGCGTCGTTCATCGGCGTCACCGAGCCTCTGCTTGACGAGACACTCCACGACATGGCCAAGACCCGGCCCGACGCGGTCGTCGTCCTGCCGTACATGCTCGGCGACGGCGTCCTCACGGGCCGCATCAAGGACGGTGCCCGGGAGTTCGACGACGAGTACCCCTACGTCGATGCCGGCTTCGGCGAGCCGCTGGGGACCGACACCCGACTGCTGGACGTGCTGGGCGACCGCTGGCAGGAGGCCCGCACCGGCAGCGTCGAGATGTCCTGTGACACGTGCAAGTACAAGGTCGAACTCGACGGCTACGAGGACGACACGGGCGGCGCCCGGGCGATGCTGCGGGCGCTGACCCACCAGGCCGAACACGCCGACCGCGAGGCCGTCGACGACGACCCCCACGTCCACGACGCCCCGGAGAAACACGTCGCCGTCTGCACGAACCAGACCTGCGCCGCCGACGGCGCGCCAGCCGTCCTGGAGCGGCTCCGGCAGGCCGCCCGCGACAGCGACCAGTGTGACGTTCGCATCACCCGCTCGTCGTGTCTGGGCCGCTGTGGCGAGGGACCGATGGTCAGCGTCTACCCCGACGGCGTCTGGTACGGCGACGTGGGCGAAACGGACGCCGAGCGCATCGTCTCCGATCATCTGGATCGTGACCGCATCGTGAGCGAACTCGTCGACCAGACGCTGTAACTGCCAATCCACCAATGAGTTGCTACGAAATCGAGGCCCTCCGACTGGGCCTCATGAACGTTCTCGGTACCGAAGACGACCACGCGCGCCAGCACGCGGAAGCGGAGCTGGAGGGCCACATGAGCGGGCCGATCGAGGCCCTCGCCAACGCGGAGACGCTCGCCGCCATCGAGCGCCACCTCGACGCCGCGCTGGTCGACCTGGAGGAGGACATCGCCCGCACTGACAGCGACAGCGCGGAGTACGACTACATGCGCGGCCGCCTGGTCGCGGTGCGGGACGCCGAGCGCGCCGTGGCCCGCATCACCACTCAGGGCGAGAGCGTCCTCACCGGGCTGGGCGAGGCCCACGACGTGCTCCACGAGGCGTTCCCGGTCGATGAGTGAGCAGGCCGCGACGGCCTCGCTGGGCGACGTGGCGCCGGCCCGCTCCAGACAGCAGGGGCGGCGGTCAGCCGTGACACTGAGCGACGGGCTGGCCGTGGTCGGAACGGCCGACGGCGAGCTCGTTGGCCTCGACGTCACTGGGACCGGGCCGCCGGTCGAACGGTGGCGCCGCTCCGTGGCCGACGCGCCGAGTGTGGTCGCAGCGATCCCGTTCGGCGGGGGCGTCCACTCCGGCGGCGGGCGCCGCTGCGCGTCCGCGTCCGCCGGAGGCGTAGTCCTCGGCGAACGCAGTGCCAGCGGCACCGTCCGCCGTCACGACCGCGACGGCTCCGTCCGCTGGCAGTACGACACGCGGGCCGACGTCGGCGAGCCACGGAGCGACACCCGATTTCTGCTCCCGTTCGTTGCGAGTCTCGCCACCGACGGCGACCGGCTCTACGCCGCCGCGCGGCGCTACGAGCGCCGGCCGGACAGCGAGACCGAACGCCACTTCGAGAGCGTCGTCTACGCGTTCGACCCGGATGGACGCGTCACGTGGACCTATCGGACCGACGCCTCGCCGATTTCGCTGGCAGTCCGCGGGGACCGCCTCGCGGTCGCGTACAACCGCTGTCCCGGCGACCACCAGCAGGGGTTGGTCGTCCTCGACACCGCCGACGGCACCCCGCGCTGGACGTGGGACCCGGGGACCGACGGCCAGCGCCGCGTAGGCGACGTGGCCCTGCTTCCGGACGGTGCGGTTGTGACCAGCCACGGCGATTACTGCGGCTACCGGCTCGCCGATGGCGGGACCGAGCGGTGGCGTCAGCCGCTGGCGATGCCCCGCGCGGTCGACGGGGAGCGTGTTTATGCCTACCCCAACCACGTCCACGCGACGGAGTCGGGCGCGGTGTTCGTCACCGGCAACACCTACCCCGAGGACGGCCGCGAGACGGCGGTGCGCCACCCCGAGGAGCACACTGCCGTCGGCGTCTCGCCGGACGGCAACCGGCGGTGGACGGGCGATGTGGGCGGCTTCGCGAGCGGACTCGGCGCCGCGGGCGACCTGCTCGCGGTGCCGGGCGCCCAGCACTTCCGCGACCGGGACGCTGACTGTCACGGCCTCCGTCTGTTCGACGTCGAGGACGGCCCCGTCGAGACGATCGAAAGCGAGGGCATCGTGACTGCGGCGGCAGTCGCGGACGATACCGTCGTCGCCGTCGAGGAACCGGTCGTCTACCACGACGAGGGCTGCGAGCGCGGGGCGTACCGGCTCCATCGCTGGTC
>PXQZ01000031.1:0-5569 GCA_003021755.1 Halobacteriales archaeon QH_8_67_36
GACGTGGTCGCCGTCGACGACCTCGACCTCACCATCGAGGAGGGGGAGGTGTTTGGCTTCCTCGGGCCCAACGGCGCGGGGAAGTCGACGACCATCAACCTCCTGCTGGATTTCATCCGCCCGACGGAGGGCAGCGTCGAGGTGCTCGGGCAGGACGCACGGACGAACCCGAAGTTGATTCGCGAGCGGGTCGGCGTCCTCCCGGAGGGGTACGGCTTCGACGACCCGCTGACGGGCCGGGAGTATCTGTCGTGGGCGATTCGGACGAAACGGGCCGACGACGACGCCGACGAACTGCTGGACCTCGTGGGACTTGGCGACGACGGCGACCGGCTTGCCGGCGACTACTCCAAGGGGATGCAACAGCGCCTGGCCTTCGCTATTGCGCTGGTTGACGACCCCGACCTGCTGATTCTGGACGAACCCTCGACGGGGCTCGATCCCAACGGCATCCAGCAGCTACGGGACATCGTCCGCGAGCGGGCCGACCGGGGGACGACCGTCTTCTTCTCCAGTCACATCCTCTCGGAGGTCGAGGCGGTCAGCGACCGGGTCGGCGTGATGAACGAGGGCGAACTGGTCGCCGTCGACAGCATCGAGGGGTTGCGCGAGAGCGCGGGCGGGCACGCGACGTTGCAACTCGACTGCGCGTCGACGCCGGCGGGGCTGGGCGTGGATGCGCTCGACGGCGTCGCGGCGACGAGGGTCGACGAGCGGACGCTGGTCGTCGACTGCACCGACCCGGCCGCGAAGGTCGACGTGGTCACCCACGTCGCCGAGCGCGCGACCGTCGAGGACATCCGCTCCGAGACCGTCTCGCTGGAGGCGCTGTTCAACGATCTGACCGGCGGCGGCCGCGACGACGCCCGTCCGGTCGAGGAGGTCCGCCAGTGAGCATACGCGACGTGATCCGTAAGGACTTCACCGCGGCGCGCCGGTCGCGGGCGCTGTGGGCCGTAGCGACGCTGCTGGGGCTGTTGACCGCGTTCATCGCCTTCGGGATCTCCGGGTACCGGACCGGTCCCGAGGAGACGGTGATACGGCTGTTCAGGACCATGGGCGGCGTGTTCGGACTACTGTTGCCCATCGTCGCGCTGGTGGCGAGCTACATGGCAATCGCCGGCGAGCGCGAGAGCGGCGGCGTGAAGTTCCTGCTCGGACTCCCCAACAGCCGCCGGGACGTGTTCCTCGCGAAACTGGCGAGCCGGCTGGGAATCGTCACTGCCGGACTGGTGTTCGTCTTCGCTACCGCGACGGCGATGGCCGTCGCCCGCAACGGCGCCCTCCCGGTCGGCGTCGTCGCCGGGATGTTCGCCGTCTCGCTGCTCTACACGTCGGTGTTCGTCGCCATCGCCGTGGCGCTGTCGGCGACCGTCGCCGAGCGGAGCCGGGCCATCGCCGCCGCGGTCGGGTCGTACTTCGTCCTCGTCTTGCTGTACGTGATTCCCGGGGTCAACGTCGCGTTGCTGGCCCGGTTCGTCCACCAGACGCTGCTCGGGTTCGAGCCGAACTTCGACCTCTACAACGTCGTACTGTTCACCAGCCCGCTCATCGCCTACCGGAAGGCGATGAATCTGGTCGTCCCGAGCGGGCTCGAACGGGAGGTGCTCCAGCGGCCCGCAGAGAGCTACACCCTGCCGGGGTATCTCGGCGACGAGATGTCGCTACTGGTGTTTGCCGTCTGGCTCGCGGTGCCACTCGCCGTCGGCTACTGGCGGTTCGAGGGGGCAGACCTGTGAGGGGCGAGGAACTGGTCGACACCGCCGGCACGGTGTTGCTCGTCGTCGGCATCGTTGCCCTATTGATGCCGGCGCTGTTCCCGGTCCAGCAGGTGCTCTACCACGAGACGCGGGCCGGCACGACGGCCGACGGCTCGGAACTCCGGGCCGAAGGGTACGCCGTCATCGAGTACGAGAACCTCTCGGAGCGGGGTCGGGAGATATACGTGGCCGCGCTGCGCTCGCCGGACAGGGCGTACACGGTACCCGTCGGCCAGGGCGCCCCCGAGTTCCCGTACGACGGGGCGGACGACCTCGGCGACGTGAGCGGGCAGGCGGAGTTCGAGGAGCGCCGGCGGCTGACGAGCGTCGTCATCGAGCGACCCGACGACGCGGACCTCCCGCCGGCCGACGAGCCGGTCGAGCGTCTCGACCGCGAGCGGCCGCCCCGCGAGGACGCGGCAGACGGCGGCGAGACGGCGAGCCGGAACGAGACGGCAACGGAGAGCGACCGGTCGAGTGAGCAAGAACTCGCCCAGCGCCGACAGATGGTCGCGAAGTACGACCTGGTGACCGTCGGCCAGCGGACGCCCCCGGTGACGGACTCGGGGAACCTCCTGCGGTTAGGGTCGGTACTGCTCGGGACTATCGCTATCGGGGTCGGCGGCTACTTCCGGTCGCGGCCCTAGCCCTCCAGCCGCTCGATGACTTCGTTCATGTCCGCCTCGGACTCGATCGACTCCTTGACGTTCTCGCGGCGCCGTACCTCGGCGGCGGAGGCGTCGTAGGCGCGGACGTACTCGGCGCGGGAGTGTTCGTCGAACGCGTGCTTGATGGCGAAGTAGCCGTCGGGGACGACCGTTCCACAGACTTTGCAGGTGATGCGGTCGTGTTCGGTCGACTGATGGACGATGAGCTCCTCGACGCGGTCGAACTGGCTGTCGTCGCCCTCGATGGCACACTCCCAGCGTGGCATTGCCGTGAGGCAGGCACCCCGATAATAAAAGGGTTCGCCACAGCGGAGCGACACTTCCGCGAATAGAAACCCCTAATGGGGCGACAGGGGTAGCCCGGGGCGTGACGAGCGAGGGGTTCCGCGTCGACCTGCACGTGAAGGTGCTAAACGAGCAGGTCGTCGAACGAGCGAAATCGTGCGGGCTCGACGCGCTGGTGTACGCCCCCCACTTCACTCGCCTGCCGGATATCCGGGCCAGGGCACGGGCGTTCTCCGACGAGACACTCACCGTCTACCCCGGCCGGGAACTGTTCACGGGGACGTGGCAGCGACGGCGCCACGTCCTCGCGGTCGGACTGGACGAGCAGGTGCCGGACTTCCTGACCCTCGACGGGACCATGGCCGAACTCCGACGGCAGGAGGCGGCGGTGCTGGTCCCCCACCCCGGCTTCCTCTCGGTGAGCCTCGGGCTGGAGGAACTGCGGACCTACCGGGAGACCATCGACGCCATCGAGGTGTACAACCCCAAGTACCTTCCCCACCACGTCGGCCGTGCCAGGCGGTTTGCGGGGACGACGGGGCTGTCGACGTTCGCCTCCTCGTACGCCCATCTGCCGGGGACCATCGGCGAGGCGTGGGTGACCTTCGACGAGCCAATCGGCGACGAAACCGCGCTGACGGCGGCGCTACGGGACGGCGCGGGCCGGCGTGTCAGCCACCGGAACGGCCCCCTCCACACGCTACGGCGCGGGCTGGAGTTCGCCCACCTGGGCTATGAGAACAGCTGGGAGAAGTTCGACCGCGTCATGTTGCAGGGCACCGCGCCGACTCACCCCGATCACGTCGCCTACAGCGGAAAGTTCGACGGCGTGAAGGTGTACTAGACGACAGCGTTGGCCAGTAGCTCCGTCGCCTGCGGCGGGAGGTACGTCGGGAGGACGTACACCAGCGCGGCGACGGCGGCGAGTTCGAACATCGTGACAGCCACGGTGACGACCTCGGCGTAGTCGGAGGAGGTCGTCACGCCGGTCGGGAAGCCATACTCCGTGTTCGAGATGGGGTAAAAGAGGGCGATACCCCGCCTCGACCCGACGATATCGAGCACGTAGTGGGTCAGGACGCCGAGCCACACCCACTGGAGGTTCCCGCCGTGGTACACCGGGTGCGCCAGGAAGACGAGCAACACCGGGATGTTGTGGAGCGTTTTGCGGTGTTTGCCGAAGGCGGTGTCCACGTCCGGGAACAGCGCCCCGAGGACCACCGGGAGAAACACCTCGGCGATGGTCGCGAACGTCGACACGTCACCCGACGGGTCGAGGACGTAGCCAAGCCCGATACTCAACAGAACCGCGTTCAGAACGTGGCCGCGCTTGTTCATCCAGGCGACCCGAGGACTCGCCGACCGAAAGGTCTTGTTACTGTGCCCGGACCCGCGAGAGCAGGTCCGCGAGCGCTTGCCGCGCTATTTTGGCTTTCACCTCGGTCCGCGAGCCGTCGAACTCGTACTGCGTGACGGCACAGTCCGACTCGCCGGTCTCCCAGGGGGCCGCGCGAGCGACGGCGATGTACACCGTCCCGACCGGCGTCTCCGGGCTGCCGCCGGTCGGCCCGGCCACGCCCGTCGTCGCCACGCCCCAGTCGGTGCCGGCGGTGTCCCTGACGCCGCGTGCCATCTCGGCGGCGACCGGTTCGGAGACGACACCGTGGGCGTCCAGCGACTCCCGGGAGACGGCCAGCAGTTCCCGTTTGGCCGCGTAGGCGTACGTCACCAGCGAGCGGTCGAAGTAGGCCGACGCGCCCGCCACGTCGGTTACGAGCGAGCCGACCAGCCCCCCTGTGCAGGACTCCGCGACCGCCAGGGTCTCGTCGCGCTCGCGCAACGCTGCGCCGACGCGCTGCTCGATAGGATCGTCAGTCATGTAGCTGCTGTTGGGCGGGCGGCCGAATAAGGATGGGGCTCGGCGGCTGGACGGTGCCAAAACAGAACGAACACTGTCGCTGTTTAGCTTCTCGGGCAGGGGACGCGTACCGGCAGCATCACTCCCGCCCCGTTCGTTCTCTCGGAACGTCGAGACGCTCACCGGAAGGGCGAGATCTGATCGCCGAATCATAATAAACGCCCCACAGGTAAGTAGCTGGAACATAATGGACGGATTGTGATAGCGATACTGCTCCAACAGCAACATCCGATTGCCGAAGACCCGGGCGGATTTATCGTATCGGCAATACTAGATATCATCGCCGGCATCGGCGGGTTCGTCATCACGCTGCTCACGTTCGTCATCGCGTTCGTCGTCCTGTATCTCGTCGGGAAGCGACTGCTGACCGAGCTGACGCGAAAGTCGCTCAACCAGCGGGAGTTCTCGCCCGCCGTGGTCAGCCTGGGCGCGAGCATCGCCGGTGCCATCGCGCTGTTTGGGGCCGTCGCGATCGCGGCAGTCGTCGCTGGCTTCCCGGTGATTCTGGGCGCCTTCGCGACCATCGCTGGAGCCCTCGCTCTCGGCGTAGCCTTCGCTGCAGGCGACATCATCGAGAACTTCGTCGCCGGCATCTTCATCCTGAAGGACAAGCCCTTCGAAGTCGGCAACTACATCCAGTGGGACGGCAACAGCGGTATCGTCCGCGAGATCAACCTCCGCGTCTCCAAGCTCGACACCTTGGACAACGAGCAGCTGACGGTACCCAACGGCGAGCTGGCGAACGCGGTCGTCAAGAACACGCAGGCCCACGAGACCCGGCGGGTCACCGTCGACTTCGGTGTCGACTACGGCTCCGACGTGGACCGCGCACGGGAGATACTCCTCGAAGAAATCGCCGCCATCGACGGCGTGCTGGAGGACCCGGCTCCGGCCGCGCCGCTCACCACGCTGGGTGACTCCGCCATCGTCTTCAACGC
>PXQZ01000031.1:5596-8784 GCA_003021755.1 Halobacteriales archaeon QH_8_67_36
AACGTGATGGACCGCTTCGACGAAGCGGACATCGGGTTCCCGTACCCACACACCGAAGTCGTCGGCCAGCTGGACGTCGACCAGACCGAAGCCAGCGCCGTCGCGGACGACTAGGGACGTTCCGGGCAGCGCGGGACCTGCAATCTCGCGGGTTATCGGGCGGCGCGGCCGCTCGACGACGGAAGGTGGAACCGCGTTCCGCGTGAGTGGGGGGCAAAACGACGCGAGAGGGGCGTGGCGTTGCGGTTCGATTCATCCCCTGCTTTTGCTATGCCGACACACCGGCCCGGAAGCTTTCAGTCTCGCCCCCGAACGTGTCATATGGCCTATCAGACTACGGTCGGCTGGTCGCTCGTTTCCTCGGGTATCGTCACGCTGCTACTGGGCTTCCTGCCGGGATCGGGCCTTCTCTGGGGACTGCTCCTGCTGATCGTCGGATTAGTGACGTTGTACATCAGGCAATAAAGACAAAGGGCGTCGGGCACACTGGGCCGAAGCGGTCGTACGTATCCGGCATGTTGTCCGTGGGAGCGTGGCGCCGACAGCGTCGCTCGTGGGAGGACCGGATGTCACCATGGTAACCTCGGGGACGATATCGGCGAGCAACGGACCCGAACCCGGCGGTTCAAATACGGGGACGCCCAACCCCGTCACGATGCGGGAACCGGCGTCAGAGAGCGAGGGGTGGCGGCCGTACTTCGGGTTCGACGAGCCCTACGCGAACCAGGCCGACGCCATCGAGCGGCTCATCGAGACCGGGAAGTCGCGGGGTTTTCTCGCGATGGAAGGCCCCTGTGGCACGGGCAAGACGATGGCCGCCCTGACCGCCGGCGCCTACCTCGTGCGGGACACCGACCGCTACGAGCGCATCGTCGTGGTCACCCCCGTCAAGCAACAGCTACAGCAGTTCGTCGACGACCTGCGGACGCTCAACGGCGGGCTGGACGACCCCTTCGATGGCATCTCGCTCGTGGGCAAGCGTGACCTCTGTCCCTACGGCCGGGAAGGGAAGTTCCCCGACGACGCGAGCACGCACGACCGATGTGAGGACCTGCGGGAGGCGACCGCTCGACTGGTCGAAAACGACGGCCGCGGTGACGGGGCGGCCGTCGGAGACACCGCCATACGAAGCGAGGTTGACGAAGAGGACCAGTGGTGGGACCCGCGGCTGGGACGGGACCTCGCCGCGGCGGCCCGTCCCGACGCCGCCTCCCAGCGGACGCTGGGCGAGGAGACGCTCGCGACGGCGAGCACAGCCTCGCCGTACCGCCGGAGTCAGCCCGCTGCGCCGGAGTCGATGGCCGAGGGCGACGACGAACCCCTCTACTGTCCGTTCGAGGCCGACTGGTACGCCCGGAACAAGGGATCGCCCGTGGACTTCTCCGCGGGCCCGAACAACGTCGTCACCATCGACGACTACCTCCCCGCAGCGGTGGAGCGGGGGACCTGTCCCCATCGGGTGATGAGCGTCATGCTGGAGGAAGCGGACGTAGTGGTGGGCAACTACAACCACCTGTTCGACCCGAACTCCCGGCCGCTGCTGTCGGCGATCCTCGACGAGGGAACCTTCGTCGTCGTCGACGAGGCCCACCGGCTGGAGGAGCGTGTCCGTGATCTCCTGTCGGACCGCCTGGGCAAGCAGTCCATCACGCAGGCGCGCAACGACTGTGACCTGCTGGTTCAGCGCGCCCAGCAGACCGCCGACCACAAGGAGCAGGTCCGGGAAGTGCTCTCCGCGCGGGAGGTGCCACTGGACGCCGTCGACCGCGCACGGAAGTTCTACGCCGACCTCGAACGCTGGATCGACGACCGCGTGGAAACGTTCCTCGACGGCGAACACCCGGGCTGGCGCGCGGACCCCGCGATGCTCCCCGAACACGACCGCGAGATACCGCTGCGGGACCCCGACACCGTCGAGCAGGACGAACTGACCGAGTGGGCCGAGTCAAAGGGGTACGACGGGCAACTGTGGCGCTCGCTCGGGAAGATCGGCGCCGCCGTCGAGGACGCCATCGACCAGCTCGGACTGACCCGCCAGCCCGTCTGTGCCGCCGTCGGCGCCGTCTGTGGCCACTGGTGGGAGCGGGACCACTCGACGTTCCTGCGGGAAATCGAACTGGAACACTCCCCCGACGGGCGCCGGGCCGCCGACGCCGACTACGAAGCCGTCTACACGCCGGGGCTGCTCTGTTACAACTGGACGTGTTCACGACGGTCGCCGGCCTCGACGGACTGGCCGAGCGGGCACTGGACGAGGACGACTCGCCGAACAAACCGGTGCGCTCGGTGACCTACGACCTGCCGTTCCCGCCGGAGAACCGGGCGTCGTATCTCGTCGACGCCCGCCCGTTCACCGCGCGCAACCGCGGGAATCCCGCGGAGATGGAGCCCCTCGGCGAGAACTGGAACCCGACCCGGGACGAGTACGCCCAGGCGTTGCGGGCGCTGGCTCGCTCGCCGGGCAACGTCATGATCGCGATGCCGAACTACCGGGAAGCGAAGTGGGCCGGCGCCTACCTGCAGGAGGCCGTCGACAAGGACGTGCTGGTCGACGAGTCCTCCACCAACGAGGAGACCGACCGGACCAAACAGTCCTTTTTCGCCGGCGAGGGGAAGGTGCTGGTCACGTCGACCCGCGGGACGCTCACGGAGGGGGTCGACTACGACGGCGCGAAGCTGTCGACCTGTGCCGTCGTCGGCGTCCCGCTCGTCAACATCGGCTCGCCCCGAATCCGCGGGGTCCAGCGGGCCTACGGCGACACCTTCGGCGAGAACAACGCCTTCGAGTACGCCCTGACGGTCCCCGCGGTGCGGCGGGCGCGACAGGCCATCGGCCGGGTCATCCGCGGGGCCGACGAGGTGGGCGTGCGGGCCTTCGTCGGCCGGCGCTACACCCCCGACGGCCGCCACTCCGTCCACGGCTTTCTCCCCGAGGGCGAACGCGAGGAGTTCACGCGGATGACCCCCGACTTTCTCGCCCCCCAGCTCGAATCGTTCTGGCGAAACCACGGATAACGGGTGGTTGGTCGCCTAAGCGCAGTTTGTAACTCACCTCGTTGGCCGTAAACAAAAAACATTTACATCGTTATTAGAGTGTTACAAGCGATGCCCGAGTGTCAGAACTGCGGCGAGTTCGTAACTGAGCAGTACGTACGGGTGTTTACACCGGAAGCCTCCGAAGCACATGG
>PXQZ01000032.1:0-16204 GCA_003021755.1 Halobacteriales archaeon QH_8_67_36
GTCACGGCGTAATCTACGACGGCGCAGGACAGAACACTAGCAGTGTCGGTGGTGGAAGCGTGGCTGACTACGACGAAGATGATTCGGCCGAGGTCGCTCTCGTAGACGGTGGAAACAACATCGTCATTGCCGACGCGACCAGCAACGAGTCTCTCGATGATAGCAATGACTTCGACAGCGGCAGCGCACCTTCGGCTCACAAGGCCCCCCCAACTGCGGCGGATGTTGACGGCGACGAGCCGCCAGAACTGGTATATCTGGCCAAGTCCGGCCTACAACTCAGGTACTTAGACAACATCGAGGGGAGTGGCGACATCGTGATCCGGAATCTGACCACCGCGTCCGGAGACGCAATATACGGTGACGATGCCACGGGAGTCACATAGATGCGAGCGGACACGCGCGCCGTCTCGCCGGCGGTCACGCAGGCGCTGACCATCGGCGTCTCGACCATCCTGATAACCGGACTGCTGCTTGGCGGGTCGTCGTTCATCGACACCAAGCGGGACAACACGGTGCGACAGGGGCTGCAGGACGTCGGGTCCGGGCTCGCCAGCGACCTCGTCAGGCTCGACCAGTTCGACACGGCCGACGTCTCCAGTAATATCTCCTTCGCTTCGGAGTATCCGGACCGAGTTGCGGGCGAGGGGTATCGTATCCACCTCGTCGGGGGCACCGACCGGGCCACGATACACGTAAACTCGACGGCCAGTGACCGCCGAACGCAGGTCCGGTTCAGGAACGACCAGCCGGTCTGTGAGAGCACTGTTTCGGGCGGTCAGCTAACTGTCGTCTACGACGTGACCAGAGGGTGTCTGGAGGTGCGCTCCGCGTGACTCGGAGTGACGCGCGGGCTGTGTCGGACGTCGTTTCGTTCACCCTCGTGTTCAGCACCATCATCTTCATGATAGGCGTCGTCACGGTCACCGGTATCGGGACCCTGGGGGACGTGCAGGCGGGGACGGAGTCGAACGTCGCCGAGGAGACGATGCGAAACTACGCCTCGACGCTGGCCGACCACCGCGAGGGTGCCGACCGGCGGTCGGTGACGGTGAAACTCCAGGGACACAGCCTCGAACGCGTCAACGCCACAGTCGGCTGGAACGTCTCCGGTGAGAATCGCAACAATATATCGACCGGCGCGCTCGTCCGGACGACGGACACGGACGCCGACCTGGTGTACGAGAGCGGGGCGCTGTTCCGTGTCGAGGACGGCGGCGGTGGTGTCGTCGTCCGACAGTCCCCGTTCCGATGTGGCGACCGGACCGCTCACCTCGCCGTGACGGCCATCGAAGGCGATTTCAGCATCGCGTCGGACAGGCGGGTCACCCTCGAAAGCTTCCTCGTGAACCAGAGTATCACGACCAGAGACGCGAACAACGTCACCGTCTACCTCGGCGGAGCGTACCGTCCCGACCAGTGGAGCGGCGCGCTCGCCGGCGACTGGGTCGCCGGGACGGGGGACGAGTACACGTGTAAGAACATCGACCGCGTCGTGGTCCACGAGACGACGGTTCGCATTGAGGTCGTGCGGTGACAGCTTCCGACCCGGGTGTCGATACCCCGGCGTCTCGTCTCCAGTGGGCGATACATCCGGAAGACGCCTCGGACACACTCGCTGGTAGCCGGGTGCTACGAACCGTGCAGTCACGAGGAGAGTGTACCCGTCCGGGGACAGCGCCGACAGTCCCCACGGTCATCAGTCGACTGCAATCGTTCCCGATCCGATGGATATCGGCGAGTCGTTCGAATCGGGGCTCCCCTCGGAGACGTCGCGCAGGTATATCTCTCCGGTATCCCTGTCCGCGATACTGTCGGTAGTCGTGTTGTCGTACACCGTGATGGTGTAGTTGTAGTAGCCCGGGTCCAGGTCCGTGTCGAAGTCGACGTACGCCGGCACCGGGTCCTGCCCGACCAGACTCCCACCGCCGACCTGTTTCCGAGTCACGTTCTCGCAGCACACCTCGGTACCGTCGCTGTCGGTGACGGTCAGGCGAACGTCGCGTTCGTCACCGACCGTCCCGTTATTCTCCAGTTGAACGGACATCACCGAGGCGCCGCCGGTTCGGTCGATAACCGTCCCGGTGTCGTAGTTGTCCGTCCCGATGTTGATGGAGCCGCTGTCGGGCACGTAAACGTTCGACGAACCGACGAAGAAGCGCAGCGACGAGGTGGAGACGTTGTCCGTTTCGACGGTGTAGTTGTAGTAACCCGGTGCGGTCGGAAGCGAGAGCGTCGTGTCCTTCGTCTCACCCGAGTCTATCTGCAGCGTGGTGTTGACCTCGCCGGTGGTCCCGTCGTCGGTGTTGTTCTCGTAGGACAGCGTAACCTCCTGTCGCCCGTCGCGTTCGCCCGTGTTAGTCACGTTAATAGCCGCCACCGACGACTCGTCGTCGTCCGCCACCGGGGGCGAGCTGACGCCACTTATCTGGAAGAACGACGTCGATGGCTCCCCGACTGTCAGGAATCCCGAGCGCTCGGACCCGTCGGTTTCGGTCACGTTGGTCTGCCACTCGTAGGTGCCTGCCGACAGCGACGCAGTCCCGAGTGGAATCTCGACGGTGTCGGTTTCACCCGTGTCCAGGGGCGCCGTGGTGTTACCGTACGTGCTGCCAGCGAACGTCGTCCTGACGTCAGTGGCCGCCTCCTGTCCGCCGATGTTGGCCACGGTCAGTTCGAGCGTCGCCGAGTCGCCCGTATCGATTCGCGACGGAACGTCGTATCCGGTGATGATGAAGTTCGGTGCCGTCTCCACCGTGCGGTTTATCGACTCGACCTGGAACCTCGCGATGGCGTCGTTGTAGTCCGGGTCGCCGCTGCCACCCGCATTTTCGGTGTTGGCGTTCTCCGTGGAGAGTTCGTAGAGGAACACGCGCTCGTCGTCGGCCAGCTGGAGCCGCCCATCGTCGATGCGTCTCTCCAACATATCACTGAGTGTGAGCTGGTACGGCGCCGATTGGAGATACGCCGGCGCTTCTTCACCGTCCCCACGGATGACGACGTTGTTCGGGTTGGTGTCGTTGCTGATCTCGATTATTGGGTCGTCTGTGACTTCGTCGTCTTCACAGACGTAGCCGTCCGTCGAACTGCCATCGTCCCGTCGGCTTGGATGAACAATGTCCGTCTGATAGTACGACCCATAGCTTATATAACCGAAATCGTCTCTTCCACACCCGTAACTACTCGCGTACAGCCCGACCGTCGTGTTGGCTTCCACCGAAAGGGAGAGGTTGAAGACGTTCGGGTAGCTGTCGTCCTGCATCGCGCGCTCGGCCGCGGGATGGTTGACGTCAGCCCCCGTATCGTGTACGGTCCCATCGGAATCCGTTATCTCCATGTCCTCCCAGAGTGTCCGCTCGTACACGCCGCTGCTGTTGTCTATCACGAGTGTCATCTTCGTCGGAACGGGGTATTCGTTATCATAATAACGCCCTTCGAGTTCCGCACCCTCCATCGTGATCCGCACGTCGGACCGGACGTTGACCTCGACCTGTCCGTTGCTGTCGGAAATCGTCGGGACGTCCTCGCGGACGTCGAGAACCTGCTGTAACGACGTGTTCTCCGTCGAGACGGAGAGTTCGTTTTCCCCGAGGGCGACGTCCTCGCTGCCGGTATCCAGCGTCCAGTCGATGGACGTACTGGCGTCCGGGTCGAGCGTGCGCGTCTCCGACCGTATCACGTCACCGCTTTCGTTGGTCAGTGTCACCGTCTGCGTGTCCGCCTCGTTCCCGGTGTTGTTGACCGTCACCGAGACCGTGGTGTCATTGCCACTGATGACGGGGTTATCGGAGATACCCAGTCCCGTGAGGACGAAGTTCGGACCGTCCGGCGTCCCCACGTAGAACAGCCCACGTCGGGTCTCGTTGGGCGTCTCGAACCGGTAGCTGTAGTTCCCGACCGAACTCGCGGTGTACTCCGTCCAGGCCGTCGCAGATTCGGCCCCCGAAGCCGTCCCGTTGAGCGAGACCGTCTCCGTGGACTGATTTACCGTCGTTTCCTCGTCGGTGTCGTTGATCGTAACCGAGACGTTGTCCCGAAGCGGTTCGGCACCGCTGTTCGTGACCGCTGCGCTGACGTTCACCGTCGTTCCGCGCTCGACGTCGTAGGGCGGCGAGACGCTCGTCAGCCGGAAGTACCCGTTTTCACCGACGGTGAACGGGTCCACCGACTCCGTTTCACCGGGCGTCACGGCGCTGCTGAACGTCAGAGTGTGTGTTCCGACGTTCCCTGTGGGGAGCGCGTCGCCGATGGGTATCTCTTCGGTTTCGCTCGGTTGGACCACTACGTCCCAGCTCGCTTCCGGCTGCCCGTCGACTGTCATCGTCACCTCCTCAAACGCGGTCATCCCGCCGGTGTTCGTGACGGTCAGATTGGCGTCGTCGGGCGAGGCCCCGACCGAGAGACTGGACGGGACGGCCGAGCTGTCGAGATTCGAGGTCGGCACCGCGGTGTCGTTCTGGAGCGTCAGCGTCTCGTTCGCACTGTCGCTCGGCGTGGTCCAGTTCATCAACTCCCCGCTCGACCCCCCGGACGGCTCGACGACGGCGTTGTCCGTCGGTATCACGAACGTCACTTCTTTGCTATCGCCGCCGCCGATGCTCGTCGTCGTCTCGTTGTGCTGGCTGTCGTAGCCGAACCGGACTGCCTTCTCGGCCCGGAGCCCGCCGGTGTTGGTCACGTTCGCGGTCACCCGAATCGGGTCACCGGGCGACGCTCTGGACGCCGTCACGTTCGAAATCTCGAACGTCGCCTCGGAAACGTCCCCGAGCGAGTACCGGATGGTGACCGTGTCACCGGGCTCCACGTTCTCCGGCGGGGTGGCCGTCACCAGGTCGCTGTCGTAGTTGTCCTGTGCCCAGGCAGCCCAGGCCCGCGCGTACTGGCTGTCCTCTATCCGCAGGGTCGCGTTCTCGACGTTCTGCGGGCGACAGACGTAATCGAGGTTGCCGTCCGTCGGCGGGCTGTCGTACGTCCCGTCAGTGTACAGCGCGCGGGTCAGGTTGTACTGATGCCGTTGTTCCCTGGTCGTATTGACCGCAGTCTGTAGCTCGGCGGTCGACCCGATCTGCCCGTTGAGTTTAACGAACGACACGTCCAATGCCCCCGAGTCGTACATGACGTCCGGCGGTGCCACCATCGTCGCGCCCGATTCGGTCAGCCGCCATACGCCGCCGCCCTCGTAGGCGACCGCCTCATCGTTTTGCTCGTACTGGACGCTGCTCAGGTTCCGAGTCCCCGTCGAACACTGTGGGTTCTCGTTCACCGTCAGACTGTACGCCTGGCCGTGCGACACCGAGACCTGCCCCTCCAGCTCGCTGGGGATGTTTATCGTCGTGTTCCCCGAATCGGTCTGTTCGAGCGAGCTGTCGATCTGCAGCATCGTCTCCTCGGCGACCTGCAAGTTCGCCTGCTGGTTCGTCTCCCCGATGTTTACGTACCCCGTTACCAGAATGATGACGACTCCGACTAGCGTGAGACCAACGAGTAGTACCACAGCGACCACGTTCGACACACCCCGCTCGTCCAACCCTAAGCTAAACCCCGAACCCATTTTACTCTAAATCATTTTATGTGAACAAAAAAGTACCGGTGATCGGGTTCCGTTACGTCCGCTCTGTCGGGCTCCAGACGCTTCTATCGGAATGTTAGTTTCTAAACCTGGACGGCTCTGATCGCCTCTTCGCCGTCCAGTCGCCGTTATATCTGCCACCCGTCGTCCGAGCGAGTGGAGTGCGTCGACGACCGGCACCGCCCGCGAACCTCCTCGCGGCGTTCATTTCGTCGACTGGCCGGGTTAGACGAGGGACTGCGAGCGACGGGGGACACACGACTCTCGGATTCGAACCGGAGTGAGATGGTCCACGGCTGTAACCCCGCGAACTCGGCCATGTCGTATGGCGACAGCCCGGCCGGATAGAACGGTACGCGGGACCGACGATACGCTTCGCTCGTCGAGATGGGATACTGAGCCAGTGGACTCGCCGGGATTTGAACCCGGGGCCTCTCCCATGCCAAGGGAGTGATCTACCTCTGATCTACGAGCCCGCTGTGCATCACTGAATATCCAACGGCTTTTATTAAACCCATCGAAGCAACGCGGGGACGGGAGTCGGTAGCGTGGGTCGGTCACGACGGCCAATAATGCCTACGACAGTCGACTTTGCCATCGGTATCAGCGTTTTCCCCGCGGTGGCGGACAGATGGAAACGGTTTAGTCCGGGGCCCGACGAGATGACGACGGGAACAGCACGACCGCAAATCTGACACGCCGTGGACTTCCATGGCTCGGGATTGCGGCCGTGTTCGGCTCATCGCCGATACGCCTCGCGACAGGAGCGGCTCGTGCGGTTCCAATACAACCTATGGCACGAATGCACACACGCCGTCGCGGCTCGTCCGACTCGGACAAGCCGGCGGCAGACAACCCCCCGGAGTGGAGCGACATCGACGAAGACGCAATCGTCGAGCGCGTCGTCGAACTCGCCGAGCAGGGCCACTCGCCCAGCGAAATCGGCCTCAAACTGCGCGACGAAGGCGTCCAGGGCACCCCGGTGCCGGACGTCAAGCTCGCGACCGGCAAGAAGGTCACCGAGATTCTCGAGGACAACGACGCGGACCCCGACCTCCCCGAGGACCTCCGCAACCTGATGCAGCGCGCAGTCCGCCTGCGCGAACACATGGACGAGAACCCCGGCGACTACCAGAACAAGCGTGCACTCCAGAACACGCAGTCGAAAATCCGCCGGCTCGTCGACTACTACCGCGGTGACGCACTCGAAGAGGACTTCACCTACAGCTACGACACGGCCGTCGCGCTGCTGAACGACGAATAATGTCGGCGACCGGTCGGGACCAGGCGCCAGCCCCCTCGCCCAGTGACCTCGCCGCATCGCTGGAGCGGGCCGCGTTCGTGCGGCTCGTCAGCGACGCGACCGGCGAGGCGCTGGCCGCGACGGGCGTGCTGGCGCGGGCACTGGCGGCCGACGACACGCCGTTCCAGGCGAGCGTCGTCGCTCCCTTCGCCGACCCCGACCGGACCACGGAGGCCGACGTGACCGTCGCACTCGGCGTTGGTCACGGCAGCGCCGACCACACGCTCTCGGCGACACCGGCCGCGACGGCCTTCGCCGTCGTCCGCGCACTCGGCGCTGATCCCGACCCCGTTCTCGCGCTGGCCGGCACCGTCGCCGGCGGTAACGTGGACGGGACCGTCACGGACGCCGCCGAACGCGCCGGCATCGACCGCCGCCCGGGACTCGCCGTCCCGGTCGCGGATATCGCCGATGGACTGGCCCACTCGACGCGGCTGTCGGCCCCGTCCTCCGGCGACATCGAGGCGGCACGGACCGCCCTCGCCGGGTTGGACCTGCCCGCCGACCCGACCGCGGACGACCGACGGCGCGTGGCGTCGCTGGTCGCGCTCGCAGTGACGGCGGACGCCCCGGAACGGGCGACCGAGACCGTCGCCGCGGCGCTCCACCCCTACGCCGGCGGCCCCTTCGAGACGGTCGGCGGCTACGCCGACGTGCTCGATGCCGTCGCCCGCGAGGCGCCCGGGACGGGCATCGCGCTGGCGCTGGGCCACGAGGGCGTCCGGGAGAACGCGCTCTCGGCGTGGCGGACCCACGCGAGACACGCTCACGGCGCCGTCGCCAACGCGACGACCGGCCGGTACGACGGCCTGTTCGTCGCCCGCGGCGACGAGATGCCAGTGGGGACCGTCGCACGGCTCGTGGCCGACTTCCACGCGCCCGAACCGGTCACACTCGTCGTCACCGACGGCGAGGCGGCCGCCCGGGCCACCGACGGCCGGGACGTGGCCGCGACCATGCGGGCCGCGACCGACGCGGTCGGCGGCTCCACCGTCGGGACGGGCGAGCGTGCCCGCGCACGGTTCGACGTGCCCACGTCCGACCTCATCGAAGCGTTCCGGGAGGCAGTATGAGACGGGCCGAAATCACGACGTCACACGGCTCGTCCACCGACGCCGAACGCGTCGCCGCCGCGGTCCGCCCGGACAACACCGCCGAGATGACCACGCGCGTCGAGGGCGACGCCGTGGTCACGGAGATAGCGCGCGATTCCACGAGCGGCCTCCAGTCGACAGTCGACGACTACGTCGTCAACCTCCGCGTCGCAGCACAGCTTACGACCGACCCAACCCGATCCAATCATGAGTGAACGAAGCGTCTCCAAGCGCACACAGCAAAAACGGTGGTACACCGTGCAGGCTCCCGAGCAGTTCGACCGGGAGACGCTCGGCAAGACCACAGCAGACGAACCGGACAAGGTGCTCGGCCGCACCGTCGAAACCACGCTGGGCGAACTGAACAACGACGCCAGCGAGAACAACACCAAACTCACGTTCAAGATAAACGAGGTCGCCTCCGACACGGCCTACACGGAGTTCGTCAAACACGAGCTAACGCGGGACTACCTGCGCTCGCTCGTCCGCCGTGGCTCCTCGAAGGTCGAGGCCTTCATCACCGTGCTGACGACGGACGACTACCGCGTCCAGATTCAGCCGGTCGCCGTCACGACCAAGAAGGCCGACGCCTCCCAGGAGAAGGCCATCCGCCGCACGATGATCGACCGCGTACGAGAGACCGCAAGGGACCGGACCTTCGAGGACGTCGTCGACAGCGTCGTCGAGGGTCGACTCTCCTCGGCCATCTACGGCGAGGCCAAGGACATCTACCCGCTCCGACGCGTCGAAATCCAGAAGACGACGCTCGAAGCGCGCCCCGAGGAGGTCGCCGCCGAAGAGGAGACGGCCGTCGACGTGGACGAGAAAGACATCGACGTCGGAGCCTGACGCCGGCGTTCGGATTCACGTTATTTTTCGACGCCCGCTGTCCGCCCAGCGGCCGCATCGTCGGAACCCCCTCAGTTCGTGGTGGTCGTTTCCGAGGCCGTCCCCGTCTCGGCGGTCACGACGACGGTTCCGGCCATGCCGCCCCGCTCGTGGGGGATACAGAAGTAGGGGTACTCGCCGGGCACCTCGAAGGTGTGCTCGAACGTCTGGCCCTCGAACATCGTCCCGCCGCTGCTGTCACTCCAGTCGTCCCGAGCGGCCTGCTCGCTGTCGAACCCGCCCGAGGCGAAGTAGTCGGCGCCGTCGGGGAGGGCGTCCTCGTAGGCCGTCACCGAGTGGCCCTGCTTGTTGGTGTTCAGCCAGGTGACGGTGGTTCCGGCCGTGACCTCCAGGGTTTCGGGTCGGAACTCCTTGGCGCCCATCCCTACGTCGTAGTCGGTCGGCGTGCTGCTCCCGATACAGCCAGCGAGTCCGACCGCCGCCGTCGGTGCTGCCGCCCGGAGGAAGACCCGTCGCTCCATACCGCCGTTCGGAACCGGACGGACATATGACGCTCGGTTCGGGGCGCCAGCTGTCTCCGGTGAACACCTACGACTGCAATAGGGGGTATCCGGAAATCGGCTTTCACGCCCGGAACGTCAGCTCGTCGCGCAGACCCCGGACGTCCGCCAGCAACTGCTCGCGGTCGTCGCCGGTCATCGTGACGTGTCCCATCTTCCGGAGCGGGTACACCTCGCGCTTGCCGTACCAGTGGAGGTGAGCGCGCTCCGTCGAGAGCACCGTCTCCTCGCCGGACAGCACCGCATCCTGGCGTTTCTTGATATCGCCGAGGACGTTCGCCGACACCGTCGGGTCCCGTATCTCGGTCGTGCCCAGCGGCTCGCCAAGCACCGCTCTGACGTGTTGCTCGAACTGTGAGGTGTGACACCCCTCGATGGTCCAGTGACCGGAGTTGTGGGGCCGGGGAGCGATCTCGTTGAGCAGGATCTCGCCTTCTGGTGGGCGTTGCCCGCTCGAACGTTCCGAGCCGCTTCGTGGCTCGCCGGTCTGGAACAGTTCGATACCGAAGACGCCGCGGCCCTCCATCACGTCCAGGACGTCGCGTGCGACCTCGCGGGCACGCTCGCGGACACTCTCTTTGGCCCGTGCCGGGGCGACGCTCTCTCTGAGAATCTCCTCGCGGTGGATGGTCTCGGTGACCGGGAAGGTGTCGCGTTCGCCGTCGCCGAGACAGCCCATCACCGCCAGTTCGCGCTCGAAGTCGACCATCTCCTCGACCATCGCGGGGCCGGCGATGTCGGCCATCGCCGCCTCGACGTCCTCGGGACCCGCCACGGGGACGTTCCCCCGGCCGTCGTAGCCGCCGGTGCGGGCTTTCAGCATCGCGGGGTAGCCCAGTTCCTCGCAGGCCTCGCGGAGTTCGTCGGCGGTGTCGACGCCCCGGAACTCGGGAACCGGGACGCCCGCGTCGGCGAGTCGGCGCTTCTGGACCAGTTTGTCCTGGATGATCCGCAGGGTTTCGGGTGCCGGGTGGACCGGCGTGTCGGTTTCCTCGGTGACCCGTTCCAGCACGTCCGGGTCGGCCAGTTCGATTTCGAAGGTGAGCAGATCGGCCCGCGCGGCCAGTTCGCGGACGGTCGACTCGTCCTCGAAGCCGCCGACGAGCTGGTCGCGCACCACCGGCGCGGCCGGGCAGTCCGGCGTCGGGTCGGCGACGACGAGTTCGACGCCCAGCGGCGCCGCGGCTTCGCCGAGCATCCGTCCGAGCTGCCCCCCGCCAACCACGCCCACGGTCGGGCCGGGCGACGTTCGTGTCATACGACGGTCTATCGCTGGGGCCCGCTTAAGCCTTTGAGTTCCAGCGTCGCCGCGCAGTCCTGTCGCCGACGGCGATTGTCATTGCGCCGTCCCGTTGTCGACGGCGATTGTCATTCCGCCGTCCCGTTGTCGACTGCCGACTCGTTCGTCCACACCGTGAACACGTTCCGGTCGCCGGTGGTCCGAATCCGGTAGGTGTCGCTCTCGTAGCCGGCCGCTTCGAGTTCCGCCTCGGGCACCGTCGGGTCGAAGTTCTGTGTGATGACCACCGGCGGTGGGTCCTGCCGGGTCAGGGAGACGAGATTCCGCTCGCTGTTCTCGCAGCTGACGTCCATGTCGCCGGCGGCGAAGTACCACGGCAGCGGCAGTGCGTTGTACCACATCAGGCAGGTGGGCTGATTGTTGCGATACGACTCGTCCCAGTTTTCCCTGTCGGGGCTGACGTAGGCGTTGTACCGGTCGAACTCGTCGCCCGACTCGCCGTAGTATACGAGCATGTCGGTCGAGCCGTCGTTGGTCGCCGCGAGCCGGTTCATCTCCCGGAGTTCGCCCTTGAGTTCGGCGTCGGGCTGGGCGTACTGCACCATCGGGTTCGAGTCCTCGGTGGTGTTCGTGTACACCTGCGCGACGCCCGCCTGAGCGACCAGCAGCGAGAGGGCAAAGAGCACGAGCGTGGCGCTGGCGAAACCGGAGACGTCCGCTCGCTCCAGGGAGCCGGACCCCCAGCGGAACACGGCGCCGAGTCCGACCGCCGCCGGGACGGCCAGCGGGACGACGGCGTGGGTGGCGAGCCACGGCGCGCCGATGTCGGTCCCCTCCGGGTAGCCGAAGACGGAGACGAACCCCGCGTAGAAGCAGAACGGAATCAGGTGCCGGGGCGTGGTGACGCCCAGTCTGTCGAGGGCGTAGCCCACGACCGAAAGTGCGACGACCGCACGCGAACCCCGCACCAGGGCGTCGGTGGACGCCCAGAAATGGTCCATGTAGGTGTCCCACGGCTTCTTCCAGGCCCACATCCCCGCTCCGCCCTCCCCGCCGCCGGGGAGCCAGTTCGACCACTGTTCGACGACGCGGTCGGTCGTCGTTTCGAGTAGCCGGGGGAACAGCGCCGGGTTCGTGAGACCCTCCCAGAAGCCGACGTAGCCGGGGGTGGTCGCCGGGATGGCCGGGTGGCTTTCGATGCCGTCGATGCCGGCCCCACGGGGCGCGTAGAAGAACAGCGAGACGAAGCCAAACAGCAGGACGGCGAGGACGACGTGGCCGACGTAGGCGCCGGCGACCTGCCAGGCGGCGTCGTGACGGGCGCGGAAGCCCCGGACGATGCCGACGACCCGTCTAGCCGTGCCTTTCACTCGACCGACGACGCGGCTGCGGACGGCCCCGCTGGACGGCGGCCCGCTGGCGACGTTCACCTCGCCGAACCGCTTCGGCAGGACGGCCTCGGCGGCGTCGTCGAACTGTCGGGGGAGGACGAACCCGACGGCGTCGCGGAACCCGTTGGGGAGCAGCAGCACCTTCGCCAGCAGGAGTCCGGTCGCGCCGAGCCATGTCACGACGTAGACGAGCGCGTTCTCCTTCGAGGCAAAGCCCAGAGCCAGAAAGACAGCGGCCACGTACATGTAGCGGGCTTTCCGGGTGTCATAGAGGCGCACGAGGAAGGCGAAGGCGGTGAACATGAACGCCGCCACGAGGACGTCGCTGCGCATGAACCGCGAGTAGTACAGCAACACCGGGTCGAGCGTGAAGAGGAGCGCGAGCGCGACGGTTTCGCTGCGGTCCAGATGCTCCCGCAGGAGCAGTGCCGTCAGCGGAAGCAGGCCGCCCACGACGGCTACCGGCAGCCGCATCGCGAAGTCCGAGGGGCCGATGAGCGCGAACACCCATCGGTCGACGTGCTGAACGAACGGGCCGTGGATGATGTAGCGGTAAGCGAAGTTCCCCGTCTCGCCGAAGTGCCAGGCCCAGTAGGCCACCCGGCCCTCGTCGAAGTGTGCCACGCGGTAGCCCAGAAAGACGAGACGGAGGACGAGCGCGACCAGCGTGATACCGACAACCAGTTTCACCGCCGCATGGTCGTCGTCGCGGAGCCACGACGCGCCGCGGTGACGGAGCTGCTGGAGGGCGGGCACCACACCGCTCGACGTAGGCATTGTCGGGTCCAAGACCAGCGGGGATTAGAACCTTTCTGGTTTCCCGACACGGAACGGTAGTTCTTTACGGGCGAGCGCCACCCACACAGGTATGGTGCAGCTCGGACTGGTCGTCGCTCAGTACGACAAACACGGGGACGTAATCGACGCGATGCGTGAATCGGCCCGCGCGGCCGCCGACGAGGCCGGCGCGACTATCGCCGAGACGCACGCGGTTCCCGGCGCCTACGACACGCCGCTCGCGGCCGACCGGCTGGCACGCCTCGACGACATCGACGCCGTCGCGGTGCTGGGCGTCGTCATCGAGGGCGACACGGACCACGACAGGGTCATCACCGACGCCGCCGCCCACGGGCTGACCGACGTCTCCCTCGACCGGGACACCCCCGTCACGCTGGGCATCATCGGACCGGGCATGAGCAAGGCCGAAGCCGAGGCGCGAACCCACAAGGGCGGCTCGGCCGTCACGAGCGCCATCGAACTCGCAAAACCATGACTATGGACTTCGCTTCACGGGTCGAACGTGTAGAGCCGAGTGCGACACTCGCGATAAGCAACAAGGCCGCCCAGTTGGAGGCCGAGGGGAAGGACGTGGTCGACCTGAGCGTCGGCGAGCCCGACTTCGACACCCCCGAGAACATCAAAGACGCCGCCAAGGACGCGCTGGACGCGGGCCACACCGGCTACACCTCCTCGAACGGTATCCCGGAGCTGAAGGCGGCCATCGCCGAGAAGCTCCACGACGACGGGCTGACACAGTACGACGCGGACAACGTCATCGTCACGCCCGGCGGGAAGCAGGCCCTCTACGAAATCTTCCAGGCCGTCATCGACGGCGATGACGGGTCACACCCGTCATCGAGTGGGACTTCGTCCCGCTCCGGCGACGAGGTGGCCTTGCTGGACCCGGCGTGGGTCTCCTACGAGGCAATGGCGAAACTCGCCGGCGGGTCGCTCACGCGAGTCGACACCGCGCCCCACGACTTCCAACTGGCGGGCGCGCTCGATGACCTCGCTGACGCGGTATCGGACGACACCGAACTGCTCGTCGTCAACTCCCCCGGCAACCCCCACGGTGCAGTGTACTCCGAGGACGCCCTCAAAGGGGTGCGTGACCTCGCTGTCGAACACGACATCACGGTCATCTCCGACGAGATTTACAAGGAGATCACCTACGACGGCGTCGAGGCCGTCTCGCTCGGGACGCTGGAGGGGATGGAAGACCGGACGGTCACCCTCAACGGCTTCTCGAAGGCCTATTCGATGACCGGGTGGCGGCTGGGCTACTTCGCCGGCCCGGAGGAACTGGTCTCCCAGGCCGGGAAGGTCCACTCGCACTCGGTCTCCTGTGCGGTGAACTTCGTCCAGCACGCCGGCGTCGAGGCCATCACGAACACCGACGAAGCCGTCGAGGAGATGCGCCAGGCCTTCGCCGAGCGCCGGGAGTTCCTGATGGGCCTGTTCGAGGACCACGGCGTCCGCGTCCCCGAACCGAAGGGCGCGTTCTACATGATGCCAGAAATCGCGCCCGACGGGGACAGCGAGTCGCGGAGCGACTCGGACAGTCTCCCGGTGGAACCGGGTGACGACACCGAGTGGTGCGACAAGGCCATCTCGGAGGCACAGGTCGCGACCGTTCCGGGCACCGCCTTCGGCACGCCCGGCTACGCTCGCATCTCCTATGCCAACAGCAAGGAGCGACTGCGGGAGGCCGTCGACCGACTGGCCGAACACGACCTGATATAGGGAAGCTACCTGTTTTTGCGGCGTCGTGGTCGTCACGTCCCGCGTCAACGCTCCCGCCTCTGGCAGGTGACACGGGATGACTTCGACCCCGGCCTGACCTCTGCCGAGAGATGTGTTCGCCGGAACTGCTCCGCCAACGGCCTATCGGTTCGGCGACAGGATCGTTCATCGTTGCGATGCCATCGGAGACGCCGAGCGACGACTCGTTCCCGGTGAAAGCCCGTGCCTGCAAGCCCCTTACCCGAGGATCCAACCGGGAACGCTTCGCCCCGGGAGACGGGCTAGTCGCCCCGCTCCGCGAGGATTCGGTCGATGATACGCCCGGTCGACAGCAGTCGGTCGGGGTCGTCCCGGTCCAGCGGGCTCGCGCGGCGAACCTCGCAGTCGATGCCGCGCTCCCCCAGCGCCGCCTGCAGGCGCTCCTCGTCGTGGTGTTGGTCGTACCCCAGCGCGATGACGTCGGGGTCGATGCGCTCGATGGGGACGAAGATGTCCTCGGGGTGGCCCAGATTGGCCTCGTCGACGGGTTCGAGCGCCGCCACCATCTCCCGGCGCTGCTCGTCGGGCACGACCGGCGGTGGCTTGTGTGTGACGTTCGCCGAGCGGGCGATGATGACGTGTAACTCCTCGCCCATCCCGGCAGCGTCCCGCAGATAGTGGATGTGGCCGGGATGCAGCAGGTCGAAGGTCCCCTGCGCAACGACGCGTGTCACGGGTCGAACTCCTCCTCGCGAAGTTCCTGGTCGATGTCGTGCTGGTCGAAATCGAAGAACGCCTCCTCGGGCGGGTCGACGTCCAGTACCGGCAGGTCGACCGGTTCGCCGTCGTTGTCGAAGGCCTGCCAGTCCTCGGGCCCGTAGGGGTAGCCCACTATGATGTGGACATCACCCCGGCCGAACGTGGCCAGGTCGGCGTCGCTGGGCCGCAAGACGCCGTTCGGGTGTGAGTGAACCGACCCCGCGGCCCGCATGTCGTTTGGTACCATGCTCGTCTTGACCGTCGCGCTCACGGGGTTGGACTCGGTTCCCGGGATGACGAGCACGTCCGTCAGGACGGTGCCGTCCCGGTCCAGACCGACCTTCCGGGCCTTGTCGCCCCGGAGCAGTCCCATGTACTCGTTCGGATGCGTGTCCTCGGACGCGGCACGCGCGAAGTCCAGTGCCGATTCGGCGATGCCGAGAATCTCGCCCGAGCGAAACAGCCCCATGCTCGGTGGTGAGTTCGGGCCGGTTCTAAGCGTTCCGCTCTGGGACTCGTACCGAATCTCGCTGACAGAAGGGACTCTCTGCACTCGAACCGCCGGAAAGCCCCGACCCGTCCAGCCTCTTTGAGGGTTGGTGCCGACGTACCCGAATCAACCGATTGGAACCCGGTTTCGGCTAGCCAGCGATTCCGAAGAGTACAAACCGGCGAGTGTCGAAGTGACGGCAAATGTCTTCGCCAACTGGCACCGACGATGGTGCCGAGGCTCCCGAGGGGGGAGCCATCGTCTACGATTTAGCGTCCGGCTGTACCGCTGACGACGTCGACGTGGGCTCGCGCTATCGCGCCACGGTCAACGGCGTCGTCGATTATGGCGTCTTCGTCGACCTCTCGGACGCCGTCTCCGGGCTCGTCCACGATTCGAACCTCGTCGGCTCCTACCAGGAGGGCGACCAGCTCGTCGTCGAACTGG
>PXQZ01000032.1:16360-16977 GCA_003021755.1 Halobacteriales archaeon QH_8_67_36
CAGGTCGAAGTGGACGCGCTGACGCCCCTCGACGGCGACGAGGCGGCGGACGTGGAAGCCACGCTGGCGGACGCGCTCGACGCGGCGGCCGAACCGGCCGACATCGACCCCCTCGTCGAGTGGCCCGCCTTCGAGAAGCTCTGGGAGGACCTCCGACAGGTCGCCACCGAACTCCGACGGACCGTCCTGAAGGGGCGCCCCATCCGGATGCGCCACCACGCCGACGGTGACGGCCTCTGTGCCAGCGTCCCGCTGCAGGTCGCACTCGAACGGTTCATCGCGGACCGCTACGAGGACGGCGACGCCCCGCAACACCTCCTCAAGCGCCTCCCGAGCAAGGCGCCGTACTACGAGATGGAGGACGTCACCCGGGACCTGAACTTCGCGCTGGAGGACCGGACCCGACACGGCCAGAAGCTCCCGATGGTCCTGATGCTGGACAACGGCTCGACCGAGGAGGACACGCCCGCCTACCGGAACCTTCGACACTACGACATCCCCGTGGTCGTCGTCGACCACCACCACCCCGACCCGGAGGCCGTCGAGCCGCTCATCACCGAGCACGTCAACCCGTACCTCCACGACGAGGACTACCGCATCACGACCGGGATGATGTG
>PXQZ01000032.1:17191-24955 GCA_003021755.1 Halobacteriales archaeon QH_8_67_36
GTCAACCACGAACGGCTCGACAACGGCGCACACCTCTACCGGATAGACGTCGAGAACCACGCCTACCGCTTCACGTACCCGGCGCCGGGGAAGACGACGGGCGAGATTCACGACGCGAAGGTCGCCGAGACCGGCGACCCAGTCATCACCATCGGCTACGGCCCCGACTTCGCCGTCCTCCGGTCGGACGGCGTTCGCCTCGATATCCCACGGTACGTCACCGAACTGACCGAGGAGGTCGACGGCGGCGGCGTGAGCGGCGGCGGTCACCTCGTCGTCGGCTCCATCAAATTCGTCTCCGGCATGCGCGAGACGGTCATCGACGCACTGGTCGAGAAGATGGCCGACGCGGAGATAGACGAGGAACTGACGAGTTCGACGGCGCTGCCGGACGACGTCTGAGCCCGGCGCCGGACCGAGTGGCACCTCCTACGACGCGAACCGCACGCGCCGAGCCGCGAGGCCGGCGATGACCAGCGCGCCGACGACGGCGGCTACGATACCCAGCGGGACCGACGGCTTCCCGCCGTCCCAGTCGCGCTCGAACACGCGCCCGAAGTAGTCCGCGACGGCGGTGCCGTGGAGGACGACAACCACCTCGCGGTTGACCGTGGCGGCCTGTTCGTTCCAGTTAAGACTCCCCAGGACGACGCGGTCACCGTCGATCACCGCGCCTTTCGCGTGTATCTTCGCGTACCGGTCGCCGGAGTCGGCCAGTCTCGCCGAGCGGCCCGACGCAGCGCCCGCATGAGCGGTTCGTCCCAGCCGCCGACGGTCGGCTGAATCACGTCGATGGACGCCTCGGCGGCGTCGAGTTCGTCCACGAGCGCGGCCTGTGCGTTGTCGGGCGTCACGAGCAGTTCGGTCCGCTCGACGGGCACGGTCCTCGCGTCGAAGTCTGTGGGGTAGCTGGCGTTGGCCGGGTCGCCCCGCTGGAACGACTGTCCCTCGCGGTGGTCCGCCCACGGCACCGCGTCGCGCCAGCCGGCGTCCGCGCGGAACGTCGCCGCCAGCCCCGCGACGACCCGGGGCTGGCTCGTCGTCACGCCCCAGCCGCGGCTACTCCGGCCGCCCGTCCCCGCCGGCTTCCAGTTCTCAGTCAGGACCACCGCGCGGTCGTCCGCGACGGCGTATTTCGCGTGGTGGTAGCGGTAGCGCGCCCGCGGTCCGGCGACGACATGGACCTCGACACCGGCCTCGTGCAGGCGATCGAGGGTCGTCGCTTCGGCGCGGGTGCGTCCGCCGACCGGGTCGCCTTCGAGCAGGACGCGCACGTCGGCGCCCCGACGACGAGCGGCGACCAGCGCGTCGGCGACGCGCTCCGAGGAGAGCGTGTAGCCGGCCAGATACACCCGCGAGGTCGCGTTCCGTATCGGCGCCAGCGGCGCCTGCGGGGCGTCGGGAAGCGTAAAGGTCCGGACCTCGCCGGCGCCGCCGGTAAGGACGGGGCGGTCGGTCGCGCCGAGCGGTCGCCAGCGGACGGACGAACCCGCGACGACACCCAGTTCGCCCTCCGCGGTGTCGCTGTAGCGAACGCTCGCAACAGTGCTCCCCCTGCGTGTGAGTTCGACGCTGTCGCCGCCGTTGGCCAGCGCCGGGGCGCCGTCCAGGCCGACGACGGTGTAGTCCGTCAGATTCCGGACACCGTCGGGGGCGGCAGTCACGGCGACGCGGCCGCTCACTGTTCGGTTCGGGAGCGCAGTGGTGGTGTCGCCGTCAGTGAGCGCGTACTGGCCCAGCGCGGTTCCGTTCGGCAGCGCGAGTACGACGAACTCGCCACGGTCCCCGCTCCGGATCGGGTCCGGGTAGACGGCGTGGATAGTGGGACTGGTGACCGGCCCGCCTTCGGGCCGTGACTCGACCCCAGCCAGCGACGGGGGCGCGGTCGTAGCCGTCGGTGACTTGACCGCCGACTGCGCTCCGCCGCCGGTCGGTAGTGGCCCGGCGAACCCGGCGGTGACGGCACCGGAACAGACGAGTACGATGACGAGCGGGAGCCGGAATCCCATCGGCGGGGCTGGCCCCGCGTTCGTACAAAAGGGTTCGGCCTACGCGCCGGCGGCCTTTTCGGCTTCGGACTGGACGAGATACGCGCGGTCGTCGGCGTACTGCCGAGGGCCCGGGCCGCGACCGAGCGGACCTCGTCGTTGTCGGCGGCGAGGCGGTTCGCGACGGGCTGGACGGAGTCCGCGCTGCCGATGGCGCCCAGCGCCCGTAGCGTCACCGTTTGGAGCGCGGGGTCACCGTCGCCCTCGATGAACTCGTGGAGCGTCTCGCAGGCCCGTTCGTCGCCGATTTTGCCCAGCACCTCGACGGGGCCCTTGTTTCGCTTCTGGGCGAGTTCGTGCATCTTCTCGAAGGCCGGCCGGGCGTCGCTCCCGAGGTGATAGAAGATGTCGAGGAAGTACTCCTCCATGAACTCCGAGCCGAGCTTCTCGAACGCGTAGAGGACGAGTTCGAGGTTCCCCTCGTTGGCGTGTCTCTTCGCGGCGTTCCACTCGGGTGGGAAGTCCTTGCGGTTCTCGTTGGTCAGCACGTCGTAGAACCCCTTGGCATCGAGCTGTTCCCGGACCGTGAGGTCGTCCCAGACCTCGGCGGCCTCCAGGTCCGCCTCCAGCTCCTCGGCGGCGGTCAGCAGGTCCGCGATCGTCTCCTCGTCCGTGTCGGGGTCGAGGTCGGCCGCGGCGATAGCGTCGGCTACGGAGCCAACGGCCTCGGCGGCCGAATCGAGGTCCTCGCCCGCGTCGACGTCGCGGTCGGGGTAGTCGGCGACGTCAGCGAGGAACGACTCGACGGCGGCGTGGGCGTCGGCCTCGCCGCTCTCGGTCCACTCGCTGTCGGTGAGCGTCGTCCGTGCGTCTTCGAGGATAGCGACGACGTCCTCGGCGTAGGGGCCGCGCTGTTCTTCGAGGGCGTCCCGGAGGTCCGAGAGGCGGGACTCGATGTCGTCGGCCGGGTCCTCGGCTTCCTCGTCGTCCTCGTCCGGTTCCAGCAGGGCCTCGACGTCGCTCTCGACGGCATCGAGGCGCTCCTCGACGCCGTCCAGTGCGGCCTCGGTCTCGGCGGCCCCGAGTTCCGATTCGGCCTCGTCGAGACGGTCCTGCAGGTCCTCGGCGGTGACCGTCGTGTCAGGCACGTCGCTCGTTTCCTCGTCGGCGGGCTCTGAGTCCGCCGTCTCGTCGTCCCCGTTGCTCATGTACGAAGGGTGTGTGTAGGCGGGCTAAGAGGGTTTTCCTTTCGTGACCGCTCGCAACGAGCCGGACACCGTCGCCGGTCGAAACCGCATACGCTTAGGTGCAACCGGCGTGGAGTCCCGACCATGACCGCTGACAGCGTGCAGTCGCTCGTCGACCAGCTCCACGAGGAGGCCGAAATGGACCGACCGAGTGCGGAAACCCCGGAGGTCGGCATCATCATGGGCTCCGATTCGGACCTGCCGACGATGGCCGGCGGGAAGGGGCAACGCCCGGGCGCCCAAGTCGCGCTCGCGGACGAACTCGGGTTCGAGGAACAGACCGACTACACCGACGCGCCGGAGAGTCGCTTCACCTTCGAGACGTTCGTCTGCTCGGCCCACCGGACGCCGGACCTCATGTACGCCTACGCGGAAACGGCCGAGGCGCGGGGCCTCGACGTCATCATCGCCGGTGCCGGCGGGAAGTCGGCGGACCTCCCGAACATGGCCGCCAGCATCGCCTACCCGCTGCCGGTCATCGGCGTGCCGGTTCAGGAGAAGTCCGTCGACTCGGTCATCGGGATGCCACAGGGCGCGCCCATCACCGCCGTCGACGCCGGCAAGTCGTTCAACGCCGCCCTGACCGCGG
Organism: Halobacteriales archaeon QH_8_67_36; assembly: GCA_003021755.1. GTDB lineage: Archaea > Halobacteriota > Halobacteria > Halobacteriales > Haloarculaceae > Haloarcula. The sequence continues at coordinate 21,016 of PXQZ01000032.1, forward strand.
TCCAGATGCTCGCCCGGGAACACGACGACCTGCGCGACCGCTTGGTGGAATACCACCGGGGGCTCAAAGAGGGGGTCGGCGAGGTCTCGCGAAACCTCCACGAACTCGGGACGCCGGGGTTCAAAGACCAGTACTGGGACGCCGACGACGCCTAACACTACTGCCTCGCTCTTGTGGCCCTGCTATGGGGCCGTCAGCTAGACGGACGTGACCGCCAGAGCCGCCCGAATTCCGCCGCCGTGGCGGTTATCAACCCTTATATGCGAGTACTTCTAACCGGCGTACGATAGGAGATCCCGGAATGAGTAATCCATGGATTGCCATCGGTGCGCTCGCCGTCGTTGCCCTCGCGATACCCATCACGATGATGGTCGTCTCGAGTCTGCTGCGACCGAGCGTTCCCGAACAAGGCAAAACCGCCACCTACGAGTCCGGCGAGGTGCCGACCGGCAGCAGCCAGCGAATCAAGTTCAATATCCAGTACTACATGGTTGCGCTGCTGTTCGTCGTCTTCGACATCGAAACCGTCCTCATCTTCCCGTGGACGGTCATCTACCGCGACGCCGTCAGCGCGGTCGGGATGACGAAGGCGCTGTTGCCGATGGTCGTTTTCATCGGCGTCCTGGCCGTCGGGCTCGGCTGGGCATGGCGCAACGGTGCAGTGAAATGGGTGCGCAGTCCGCGCGCCTCGAAGGGGGCAAACACGTATGAGCAGTGACCAGACACCACCGGCAGTGAAGGACGTATCGACCCAGGAAGCCCGGATGGGCGAGGGTGCGGACGACCGGTTCAACTCCACGCTGCGTGAGGCCTTCGGCTCGACGCCGTTCATCCTCACGAAGTTCGACCAGTTCATGAACTGGGTCCGTGGCTCCTCGATGTTCATGCTGCAGTTCGGTATCGCCTGCTGTAGCATCGAGATGATCGCCACCTACGCCATCAAACACGACCTGGACCGCTTCGGGGCCGGCATCCCGCGCGCGTCGCCGCGACAGGCCGACGTCATCATCGTGCCGGGGACCATCGTCTCGAAGTTCGCCCCGCGCATGAAGCGGGTGTACGACCAGATGCCCGAACCGAAGTTCGTCGTCTCGATGGGGTCGTGTACCATCTCCGGCGGCCCGTTCCAGGAAGGGTACAACGTCGTGAAAGGCGCCGAGGAGGTCATCCCGGTCGACATCCACGTCCCCGGCTGCCCGCCCCGGCCCGAGGCGCTGGTCTACGGCGTCGCCAAGCTCCAGGAGCGCATCGCCAACGGCGAGTCCTCGCCGGTGACGGTCAAGCCCTACGAGCTCGAACAGTTCGGCGATCTGGACCAGGACGAACTCGTCCAGCACCTCGCCGACGAGATAGACGAGGACGACCTCGTCATGCGGTACGACTGGGACAACTCGCCATGAGCCTCGAAAAACCTTCCACACCGACAGAGATAGGCGTCACCGAGGACGGACTCGACTACGACGCGCTCGCGGAGCTGCTGGGCGGTCACGTGCTGGACCGCGAGAGCCACGTCAACGCCGAGGGGTTCGTCGTCCGGCCCGACGAAGTGCAGGACGTCCTCTCGACGCTGAAGACCGAGGCGGGCTTCGACCACTGTGCCTGTGTCACGGCCCAGGAGTACGACGACCGCTACGAGTCTATCTACCACCTGCGGAAGTTCGACGACCCGACACAGGAACTGTCCATCGTCGTGCCCTCGCCCAAGGACGACCCGCACAACCAATCGGGCGCCCGCGTCTACGACACTGCCGACTGGCACGAGCGCGAGGCCTACGACCTCATCGGCATCGACTACGACGACCACCCGGACCTGCGACGCATCCTGCTGCCGGAGACCTGGCAGGGTCACCCGCTCTCGCAGGACTACAACCAGAGCCAGCCCCAGATAGTCACGCTGCGGGAGAACGCGAACCCGCTGCAAGGCGACCGGCGCAGTGAGGACGACCCCGACACGATGTTCGTCAACATCGGGCCCCACCACCCGGCGACCCACGGCGTCCTTCACGTGCAGACGGTGCTGGACGGCGAGCAGATAGCCGACATCGAGCCCGACATCGGCTACCTGCACCGCTGCGAGGAGCAGATGTGCCAGGACGGGACCTACCGGCACCAGATTATGCCGTATCCGGACCGCTGGGACTACGTCTCGGCGGGTATCCTCAACGAGTGGGCATACGCGCGTGCCGCGGAGGACCTCGCCGACATCGAGGTACCCGAGTACGCGCAGGTCATCCGGACGATGTCCGCCGAGCTGTGTCGCATCGCCGCACACATGCTCGCGCTGGGGACGTTCGCGCTGGACGTCTTCGGCGACTTCACCGCCATCTTCCAGTACGCGTTCCGCGACCGCGAGGTGGTCCAGAACATCCTGGAAGACCTCACCGGCCAGCGGCTGATGTTCAACTATCTCCGCCTCGGCGGGGTCGCGTGGGACCTGCCCGAGCCCCGCGAGGAGTTCTTCGAGAAGACGCGGGACTTCCTCGACGACCTGCCCTACAAGCTGGAGGAGTACCACGACCTCATCACGGGCAACGAGATCTTCCAGATGCGCTGTGTGGACACCGGCGTCCTCTCGGCCGAGAAGGCAAAGTCCTACGGCGCGACCGGACCCGTCGCCCGCGGCTCGGGCGTCGACTACGACCTCCGCCGGGACGACCCCTACGGCTACTACGACGAACTCGACTGGAACGTCGTCACCGAAACCGGCTGTGACAACTTCAGCCGCGTCCTCGTCCGCATGCGCGAGGTCGAGGAGTCGGCCCGCATCATCGAGCAGTGTGTCGACCTGCTCGAACAGTGGCCCGAGGACGACCGCGAGATTCAGGCCAACGTCCCCCGGACGCTGCGTCCGGACCCGGACAAGGAGATCTACCGCGCGGTCGAGGCCGCAAAGGGCGAACTCGGCATCTACATCCGTTCGGACGGGACGGACAAGCCGGCCCGGTTCAAGATTCGCAGCCCGTGCTTCTCGAACCTCCAGACGCTGCCCGAGATGTCCCAGGGCGAGTACATCCCTGACATGATCGCCTCGCTGGGCAGCCTCGACATCGTCCTCGGGGAGGTGGACCGCTGATGCAGTCGGCCCCGCTCCCGGAGACGCTGGCGGGCCTCGCCGGGCTCGACCCCAACAGCGTCCCCGTGATGGTTCTGACGAGCATCATCGGCGCGGCCCTCATCGGCACGCTGATGATGACGAACACGGCGCTTGCGGGGCCGTGGGCCAAGCGGAAGATCACGGCCGCGTTCACCGACCGCATCGCGGTCGACCGAATCGGCCCGTTCGGCCTCCTCATCATCGTCGCCGACTCGGTGCGACTGCTCTCGAAGGAGCTCATCGTCCCGGAGGGCGTCGACCGCCCGGCGTGGGACCTCGCCCCGCTGCTCATCGCCAGTTCCGCGCTGCTCGGGTTCGCCGTCATCCCGATGGGGAACGGCCTCCATCTGGCCGACCCCGAGGTCGGCCTCGCGTACGTCTTCGCGACGGCTTCGATGGCCTCGGTCGGGCTGGTGATGGCCGGCTACGCGTCGAACAACAAGTACTCGTTTCTCGGCGGCCTGCGCGCCGTCGCACAGAACCTGGCCTACGAGATTCCCCTGATTCTGACGGGGGCCTCGGTGGTCATCTTCGCCGGCTCGCTCCAGATGAGCGAAATCGTCGCGGCCCAGAGCCAGACGCTCGTCGGGCCGATTCCGTCGTGGTACGCCTTCGTCAACCCGTTCGCGTTCGTCTTGTTCATGATAGCGAACCTCGCCGAAGTGGGCCGCAACCCCTTCGACATCCCGGAGGCGCCGACTGAAATCGTCGCCGGCTACCAGACCGAGTACTCCTCGGCGTACTTCGTCCTCTTTTACCTCGGAGAGTTCGTCCACATCTTCCTCGGCGGCGCAATCATGGCGACGATCTTCCTGGGCGGCCCGGCCGGGCCGGTCCTGCCGGGCT
>PXQZ01000040.1 GCA_003021755.1 Halobacteriales archaeon QH_8_67_36
TCGCCGCAGTGGACGACCGTCTCGACGCCCGCGTTCGCGAAGCGCTCGACCGCCGCCTCGACCTGTTCACCGTTGTCGTGCGTGTCCGAGACGATGCCGACTAGCATGGGTCATCGTTCTGTGTCCGGAGGTAAGAACGTACTCCCCGCTAGCGCTCAGTGTCGGGTGAGCAGCCACCGCCGTCGACAGCTAGAAAGCCCCAGACCGCTCGGAGGCTGCGACTCGCTGCGGTCCTCACTTCGTTGCGGTCCTTACTTTATTTCGCTCACCGAGCGGTCGGCCCCTTTCATTCCCACCCATGCCGGCTGGTCAAACAGCGCTGGGAGGGACTGAAAGGGGCGGCAGGCTGAACGAAGGCGGACGACGTAAGCACCGCAGGGAACGGAGTGACCGAGGAGCGCAGCGAGGTCGTTCGGGAGACCGGAGGTCTCCCGTGATGACGAGAGAGCTTCGCTCTCTCGAACCACCCCCGAGTGTAGCAGGCCGGGGCTTTCTGGCTGTTTGCCGTCGTTGTCGCTTAACTAAACACTGTCGCACACGCTCGACGTGGGCTTATCACCCTCCAGTCCTTACGACGTGTATGAGCGAACAGGCCGACAGTGTGCCCGATTCGGACGACGAGTGGCGTGACCTGCTCACCGACGAGGAGTACCGCATCCTCCGCGAGGCCGGAACCGAGCCCCGGTTCAGCAGCGACCTGCTGGAGGTCAAGGACGACGGCGTGTTCACCTGTGCCGGCTGTGGGACCGCGCTGTTCGACAGCGAGGAGAAGTTCGAGTCCGAAACCGGCTGGCCCAGCTTCTGGGACGTCTACGACGAGGGCACCGTCGAAACCCGCCTCGACGAGAGCCACGGCATGCGCCGGACGGAAGTGGTCTGTGCCAACTGCGAGGGCCACCTCGGTCACGTCTTCGACGACGGCCCCGAGCCGACGGGCAAGCGCTACTGCATCAACGGCGCGGCCCTGGACTTCGAGAGCGAGGACTAGGCATAACTGCGCTCGATGAACTCTAGGATGCGATCGGACTCGGCCATCGTGACGCCACGGTCCTCGTCGACGAGCACCGGGACGGCCCGCTGGCCCGAGACGCGCTTGACCTCGTCGCGCTCCGAGTGGAGCGCCCCGACCCAGACGCCGTCGTAGTCGACGCCCAGTTCGTCCAGCCGGTCGGCCACTTTCTCGCAGTACGGACAGCCGTCGAGCCGGTAGAGTATGCGACTCATATGGCGTCGTAAGCCCCCCGGCCCCAAAACGCGTTCGCTACTCGTACAGCCAGGAGTCGTCTATCTTGTCCCACTCGACGAGTTCGTCCTCGTCGAAGAACAGGTCGATTTCGCGCTCGTTGGCTCCCTCGTCCTCGTGGTCGGAGCCGTGGATGACGTTCCGACCGAGGTCGAGCCCGTAGTCGCCCCGAATCGTGCCCGGCGCGGCCTCGGCGGGGTCTGTAGCACCCATCATCCGGCGGACCTGTCGGGTGGCGTCCTGGCCGTCAAGCACCAGCGCGAAGACGGGCCCGGAGGTGATGAATTCGACCAGCGAGTCATAGAAGGGCTTGCCCTCGTGTTCCGCGTAGTGTCGTTCGGCGAGGTCGCGGTCCAACCGCATGAACTTCGCGCCGACGATTTTCAGGCCGCGGTTCTCGAAGCGTTCGAGAATCTCGCTGATGAGCCCGCGCTGGACGCCGTCCGGTTTGACCATCACGAAGGTACGCTCTGTTTCTGGCATATGTCAACAAATTGGGGGTAAATCGCTTCAGGCTTCGGCCTCTTCGGCTTCTTCCTCGTCCGCGTCGTCATCGGCCTCGTCCGCGTCTTCGGTTTCTGCGTCGTCAGCGTCAGTCTCCTCGGCCGTTGCAGCCTCGTCTTCGGCGGCAGCCTCGTCGACCGTTGTCTCCGCTTCGGTGGCCTCGTCGGCGGCCTGCTGCTGTGTGGCGGTCGTCGCGCGACCGGCGTCCGTCCAGCCGAGGTTCCGGGCCTCGCGGCCCAGGTCGGCGTTGTTCTCACACTTCGAGGAACAGAAGTGCGTGGTCGAGCCGTCGTTGTGGACGAGCATCGTGCCCGTGCCGGGCTCGATGCCCTGCCCACAGTAGTCACACTCTCGGGTTCGGGGCATCGTTACTGTCCTCCGATGGAGTCGGCCTCGCGTGCCGTCTCGCGGAGCTGCAGAACGTCGCCCTCGCGGACGGGACCGAGGACGTTCCGGGTGATGATACGGCCCTGGTTCTCGCCCTCTCGGATGCGGCACTTGACCTGCATGGCCTCGCCGTGCATCCCCGTCTTGCCGACGATCTCGATGACCTCGGCCGACGTGGCGCCGCTACTTTCGGACTCCTCAGCACTCACGTGAACCACCTCCGGTGGTGAGCGCGAGCGGACGAGTCACAGCCCGCGAGCGACGCGAGCCGGAACGTCTTGGCGTACTCATCTCTGGTCACCTCAGCGGAGCTCCTCGACCTTGTCGGTGATGTCCTCGACGTCGGCCTCGGCCTCGCCCGCGTCGGTGATGGCTGCGGCGGCCGAGCCGACTTCGAGCCCGGCGGCGTGGCCCAGGTCGTCCTGCTGCTCGACGAAGATGAAGGGGACGCCCTTCTCGTCGGCCAGCTCGGGGATGTGCATGACGATTTCCTCGGGCTGGACGTCCTCGGCAACGAAGACGAGCTCGGCGGAGCCGCGCTCGACGGACTTGGTCGTCTCGTTGGTCCCTTTCTTCACTGTCCCTGTGTCTCGTGCGACTTCCAGCGTTTCGAGGGCGTCGTCCTCGAGGTCGGCCGGAACGTCGAAATCTACGTACACTGGCATTCGTATAGTCACCTCCTGCACGCGGGCTCAGGCTCCCCCGCCGTGTGCGGGCACTCCCGCGGCACACCGCGCCGGTGCGCGTGGTCCTGAGAAGGCTGGGAGCATCATCAACCCGGTGCAGGCTGTAATCGACTGTGCGCCACGGGCCCTAAAAGCGCTTTCGAAGCCGAAACCGAATGCCAGCGCTGCACACGGGTTCGTCGCCCGTCCGTGGGCGTCCATACGCTTTAGGCATGTGGCTTTCCACAGCCCGCTATGGACGAACGCACCGGTCCGGACGGTCGGACCCTCCACGTCGACCGCGAGGACGGAGACACCGGGACGAACGGCCCCTTCTACGTCGTCTATCTCGACCCCGATCGGGAGCGCCGCTGGGGGTACTTCTGTGGCAACTGCGAGACGTTCAACAACGCCATGGACTCGATGGGACGCATCCGCTGTAACGACTGTAGCAACCTCAGAAAGGCCGAGGAGTGGGACGCAGCCCACGAGTGAGCCCGACCCGTTGCTGTCAACCCGGTTTCTAGTGGGAACGTTTATCACCCACCCGGTGGTACCTGTTGACAGATGGCGGCCGTTAGCACATCACTAGACGAGCAGGCCCGGTCGATATTCGATGATATCGGATACACGGTGTCGCGCACCGAGGATGGACTACGAGCGGCGCACAAGTGGCGCGAGGTCGGCGTCACAGTGCTCGACGACGACGCCGTAATTCCGGAGTCGGGGGAGATGCACTGTTTCGTGACACGCGCGTCCGAAGCGCCCGCCCTCGGTGACCGGCTCTCGCGGATGGATGTACCCTACGACTGGGCGGTCCTCGGCGTCCGCGAGGACGGCGGCTACGACGTCGTCAGACAGTAGCCAAACGGTTGCGCCCTTTTGAAGACAGATACGTCTGTGCAATCGAACGTCGGTACCGACGCGTTTAAGCAGTCGTCCGCCCCGACCGTAGTTTTATATTTCAATCGGCCGACGTTTCAAAACGCCATGGTGTTCAAGAAAATCACGCTAATAGGGACGAGCCCGGAGAGCTTCGACGCCGCCGCCGACGACGCTATCGAGCGCGCGGAGGCGACGCTGGACAATCTGATGTGGGTCGAAGTCGACGAACTGGGCGTCGAGATAGCCAGCGTCGAGAACCGGGAGTACCAGGCGGAAGTGACGGTGGCGTTCGAGCTCGAAGACTAGGTCCGGAACGACTCGCCACAGCCACACTCGCTGACCACGTTGGGGTTCTCGACGTGGAACCCCGCGCCCTGCAGGCCGCCCTCGTAGGCCAGCACCGAGCCCTCGATGTAGTCGATGCTGGCGCCGTCGACGAACACGCGGAGGCCGTTGCGCTCGTAGACGGTGTCGCCGTCTTCCGGCTCGTGCTCGAAGCGCATCCCGTAGGAGAGGCCCGCACAGCCGCCCTGCTGGACGAACAGGCGGAGGCCGGCCACGTCGGTGTCCATCCCCTCGCCGTCGAGCAGGTCCAGTGCCTCTTGGGCTGCGCTTTCCGTGACCCCGACGTCCTCGCCGCCCAGTTCGGGTTCGCCCTCGACGGTGCTGCTCATACGAACACGTGCGGTCCGGACTGTGTTAACCCTGACGCTACCCGTGGATACGGGTCGGCGGCTGAGCCGCAGTCGCAAGCCCGCCGGACAAGCGTGTCCGCAGCAAAGTTCCGGTATGTCCCAGCCCCACCCCAATAGTCGCCGGGAGCGGTCGATCAGTCGGCGTGGGGTGGTCGGTGCCGGCGTCTTCGGCTTCGGGTTCAGCGGGCTGGTCGACGTACTCGTCCTCCACCACGTGTTGCAGTGGCACCACCTGCTCTCGGGCGTCTACCCGATGGACACCTTGTCAGGGCTCCGGACGAACGTCTTCGCGGACGGCCTCTTCTCGCTCGGGATGCTCGTCGTCATGGCCGTCGGCGCCGGCCTGCTCTGGCGGGCTGAGCGTCTGACGAGCACTCCGCTGAGAATCCGGCCACTGGCCGGCGCGGCCGTCATCGGGCTGGGTGTCTTCGACGTCTTCGACGCAGTCGTGGACCACGCGCTCCTTGGACTCCATCAGCCACTTTCCCAGGGCGGACAGTACAACCCGCACTGGCTGGTGGTGAGCCTGCTGTTCGTCGGAGCCGGCTACTACGTCTATCGTACCGGGACGGCGGAGAGTGACGCGAGTACCCCGGACGGCGACTGACCGATGCTCGGAGTCGCCACCACGACGCCGGCGCTACGGCCGTACACGGCGTCACCGGTACCACACTGGGTCGCCCTACTCACCGTCGTCCCTGCGCTCTGGGTCGTCATCGGCGCCGTGGTAGTCCTCCTCGACAGGCTACTGGGGTGGCTCGGTAACTGACCGACCGAGACTCACGGGTCACACGCTTCTCGTCGTTCCGGAGAACTTTGGTTCGATCGAGTCCTCGCTACTCGAATCGCTTTCTGATGCTCTCGGCGTGGGCGTCAAGCCCTTCGGCCTCGGCGAGTGTGGTAACCGTCTCCCGCAGGTCCCCCAGCGACTCCTCGGAGAGACGCTGGACCGTCGTCGAACGGACGAACGTGTCCACCGAGAGCCCGCCGGTGACGCGAGCGGCCCCGCCGGTCGGAAGCACGTGGTTCGTCCCGGTTGCGTAGTCGCCGGCAGCGACG
>PXQZ01000041.1:0-5432 GCA_003021755.1 Halobacteriales archaeon QH_8_67_36
AGTTACTGTCGCTGGGCGGGGAGTGTGCCGTCTCGGGGCTGAACGACCGGAACGAGGAGCGCGTCGACTGCGTGCTGCTGGGGACGATGGCGCAGTTCAAGCGCCTCGCGGACGCACTCGACGGCCAGCCCTACGGCCTCTCGACGCTCGCCGAGGAACTCCGCGGGGCGCTCGATATCCAGCAGTCCCCCGCGGCGAGCGACTACCCCTGGAGCGACGGCACCGCGGTGATGGGTATCCTCAACATCACGCCCGACTCCTTCCACGACGGCGGCGAGTACAACGCCACAGAGGACGCCGTCGCCCGCGCCGAGGGGATGGTCGAAGACGGCGCGGACATCCTCGACATCGGCGGCGAGTCGACCAGACCGGGGGCCGACCCGGTCCCGGTGGAAACGGAAATCGACCGCGTCGTCCCGGTCATCGAGGCCCTGTCCGATGTGGACGTGGCCGTCTCCGTCGACACCCGGAAAGCCGAGGTGGCCCGCGCGGCCCTCGACGCGGGTGCCGACATCCTCAATGACGTGTCGGGGCTGGAGGACCCCGAGATGCGGCTGGTCGCCGCCGAGTACGACGTGCCCGTCGTCGTGATGCACTCCATCAACACGCCGGTCGACCCCGACAGCGACATCCACTACGACGACGTGGTGGGGGATGTCATCGACGAACTGACCGAGCGCGTCCTGCTCGCCGAGAAGGCGGGGCTGGACCGCGAGCAGATTCTCGTCGACCCCGGCGTCGGGTTCGGGAAATCGCCCGCGGAGAGCTTCGAACTGCTCGACCGCATCGAGGAGTTCCGGGCGCTGGGCTGTCCGGTGCTGGTCGGTCACTCCCACAAGTCGCTGTTCGGATTCGTCGGGGAACAGCCCGGTGACTGTCTGGAGGCCACCATCGCGGGTACCACCATCGCCACGGAGCGGGGCGCCGACGTGATTCGCGTCCACGACGTAGCCGAGAACGCGGCCGCGGTGAGGGTCGCACGGGCGGCCACCGATGCCAATTCCTTCAAAAGAGACGAGTAACAGACTGCGTCGGCGCTGTTACTCCGTAGCCGGATCGACCGCGTTGGCCTCCCGTTCGGTGACCTGAATCCCCTTCGAGGCGAGGTGGCGCATCTGCCGGCGGACGAAATCCTCCTCGGTCGTCCCGCGCGTGGCCAGCACGACCATCCGGGCGTCGCCGGCGGGGCGCATCGTCCGACCGGCCCGCTGGGCGCCCTGCCGGCGGGAGCCGCCGAGCCCCGAGGCGACGACGGCGAGTTCGGCGTCGGGCAGGTCGATACCCTCGTCGCCGACGCGGGAGACGACCAGGGTGTCCTCCTCGCCCCGGCGGAACGCGTCGAACAGCCGCTCGCGCTCGGCGTGGCGCGTCCGGCCGCTGATGAAGGGCGCGTCGATGGCCTCGCCGATGGCCCTCCCGTCGTCGAGATACTCGACGAAGACGAGCGCCTTCACCTCCGGGTGCTGGGCGAGCGTGTAGCGTATCTCGTCGATCTTCCCGCTGTTTCCGGCCGCGGCCTGCCGGCGGTCGTGGCCGCTGGTGGCGGCGTACTCGGTGCGTTCGTCGTCCGTACCCCAGGGGACGAGTCGAATCTCCACTTCCGGTTCGGCGACGTAGCCCTCGTCGAAGAGCTTCCCCCAGTCGGTGCCGATGGGCGGGCCGACGAGGGTGAATATCTCCTCCTCGTCGTCCGATTCGCGGGTCGGCGTCGCCGTCAGCCCGAGTCGGTGTTTCGTCTGGAGGTCCGCGCTTCGGCGGAACACCGGCGCCGGAACGTGATGACATTCGTCGAAGACGACGAGGCCCCATTTGCGCTGGTCGAACAGCTTCCGGTGGCGGTCCATCCCGGCGGTGCGGTAGGTGGCGATGGTGACGGGGCGAATCGCCTTCTCGCCGCCGTGGTACTCGCCGATGTCGTCGTCGGTCAGCGTGGTGTGTCTGACCAGTTCGTCGCGCCACTGGGTGGCGAGTTCCCTCGACGGCACCAGTATCAGCGTCTCCCCGCCGACGGCGGCCATCGCGCCCATCGCGGCGATGGTCTTGCCGGAGCCCGGCGGGCCAACGAAGACGCCCGAGCCCTGCTCGGTGAACCGTTCGACCCAGTCGGCCTGGTAGTCTCGCAGCCGCAGGCGAAGTTCCATCTCCAGGGGTTCGCCGGTCGCCAGTTCACGGTCGTCCCGCACCGGGTAGCCGGCCTCGTACAGCGTCCGCTTGATTCGGGCCGTCGCGTCCTCGTTGACCCACGACTCCGAGTCGGAGATGGGCGCCCGCAGGAGGTCGTCGTCGAGCTTCGGCCGGGCGACGTTGCCCATCAACTCGTCGCTTTCTGCCTCCAGGACGACGTAGCCGTCCTCGTGAGTGTGGAGGCGGAACTTCCGGGCACGCTCCCACCGACTGGTGACCCACTCTTCGAGGTGGGCCGACCGCTCGCCCAGCACGTCCCGCATCGTCGCCAGCAGGTCCGCCAGCGTCTCGTGCGGGGCGGCCCAGATATCGGCCTCGTGCAGTTCGTAGACGTAACCGCCCGAGCGGTTCGAATCGGCCAGCCGGGCGAACTGCGAGAGCTGTGCGCGGGTGAACTGGTCGGGATGCTCGACGACGACCTCGCGGCGATCGGGGAAGAGAACGACGCGCTCGCGGTCGGTCACTTCGGCCACGTCGGTCGGATACCAGACGGCCTCGGTGCCCGAGACGTCCTGGCGCCGTATCTTGCCGTCGTCGGCCAGCGCTTCGAGGGCGCGCCGCGCCTCGTCGGGCGTCAGGTCGGTCTTGCGGGAGAGTTCGGTCGCCGTCAGATGCGGGCGGCCGACGGCGTCGATGGCGTCGTACACCGCGTCGAGTTCGATGAGAGGCTCCTCGGTGGTCACTACCGGTCTCTGGGGTCCACAGCACAAAACGGGTTTCGTCTGGTCGCGCCGCCGGGCAACGGACGTACCCGTGGACATTTCACGGCGGCTCGAAAACCGTACGACGTGCCCGAGCTAAACGTGCAGAACCCCTGGATTTTCACGACGGTGAACACTGTCGCCTGGGTCCTCGTCTGGGGTGCGATTCAGCTGTTCCTCTTCGACGGCGGGCTGTTCCAGGCGGTGCTGCAGGCCGGACTGGCGGGCATCGCGTTCTCCATCCTCTATCTGTATCTGCAGTAGGCCGAGTCGGCTCGTACTCGCGGTCCCAGTGTCAGAACAGTCCGCGCTCGTCTACCAGCCGCTCGTAGAGCGTCTCGTGGCGCTTGACGACCGTCGCGCGGTCGTACTCGGCCAGCGACTCATCGACGGTGCGGTGCTCCAGCCCGGCGGACTCGACGATGGCGTCGGCTATCTCCTGGGGTGTCGACACGCGGAAGTCCCGGTCGCGGTGTTCGACCAGTTCGTGGGCGCTGGACTCGGCCTGGTACTCGACGACGGCGATACAGCCACAGGCCAGCGCCCACAGCAGTTCCGTCGCAAAGTGTTCGCGCCACGCCGTCTGGACGAACACCTGCGCGCCCTTGTAGATGGCCAGTCGGCGCTCGCGGTTACACGTCCCCACGAAGGTCACGCGGTCGTCGATCCGGAGGTCCGCGGCCTCGCGCTCGTAGGCCTCGCGTTCGGGCCCGTCACCGATTATCGTCGCCGACCACCCCTTCTGTCGGAGTTCGGCCAGTCCCAGAAACAGCGACTCGATGTTGGCGCTCTCGTCCAGCGGGTGGGCGTACACCACGTCGACCGCCTCTGCGGGGTCGACCGCTCGTACGAGCTTCATATCGATGCTCTCCGGGATGACCGTCGTCAGGTCGGCGTCGGCGCCGGCCTCCCAGAGGCGCGTCTGGACGAGTCCCGAGGGGGTGACGAACTGGTCGGCACTCCCCATCGCACGGTCCGACACTGCCCTCTCGTGGTCGCCGAACCACTCGACGACCAGCGGCGCCCGGGCGAGTTTGGCGCCGGCGTTGGCCGCCCGCAACACCGACGACGGCGTCGGGTAGGCGACGATAACGTCGGGACGGTGCTTCGCCAGCAGCGCCGGCAGCCGCGTGCAGAAGGAGGTCTCCGCCGGCTCGACGGTGACGCCACGATATGTCACGTCGTCGGGCGCGAACTGCGACGACGACCCGCCCCACCACCGCGAACAGAAGACCGACACCTCGTGGCCGGCCTCGGCGAGGGTCCCGGCGAGACGGTCGAGATGGCGCCGTCCCTCGGTGTCCCGGTGATGGCTCGTCTCCATGGCGACGACCGCGACACGCATATCCGACCCGAGGATGTCGGCGCTCAAAAACCCACCCCATATCCGTGACTCGGATGAAAACAGGGAGAAGTAAACTGACGGAAACTACCTCGTCAGACAGCGATGTGTACCGTGTGCAGCCAGGACGTCATCGGGCAGCATACTTCTTCGACACGTTATACCGATTGTAGACCGCTGGTTTCTCCGGTTCCACTTCGTTACGTCCGTCACTGCACTGTGGTCCCTACGGTAAGTGACCGGTAAGAATAGGGATGCCGGGTGAGCATATCCGACTCATGATAGATGATCTCGAATCCGAGCTTTCCGATGCGGTGCAGTGGTACTGGGAGACGCGGTCCGGCCAAGGTGCAGAGCAACGCGAATCGGAAGACTCGACGCGTGGCCGGCGCGCCGAAGTACTCGGCGGGCAGCAAATGGACGGATTCGCCGGACTCATCGAGGATGTCGTCGTCGAAGCCGGTGTCCCGAGAGACTCGGTAAAACACGATTACCACGCCACGCTTCCCGGGTTTTATCGCCACGAGAAGGAATGGGATACGGCAGTCGTACACGACGGTGAGCTGTTAGCTGTCATCGAATACAAGAGCCAGGCATCGAGTTTCGGGAACAACCTGAACAACCGGGCGGAGGAAGCAATTGGGAACAACACCGACATCATCGAGGCGTACGAGGAAGGTGTGTTCGCTCCGTCACCGCAACCGTTTGTCGGGTATCTGATGCTCATGGCCGACAACGACGAGTCCCGGAACGTCCCGCAGGTACGAGAGGTGAACTTCGACGTTGATGAGCAGTTCCGTGACGCGACGTACGTAGACCGGATGGAGTTACTTTGCCTTCGGATGGTTCGGAAACGGTTAGTGAACGAGTCCGCGTTCATCCTTTCGAACGAGAACACCGGATTGGAAGGGGGGCATTGGGAACCAAACGAGGAACTCAAATTCGAACGGTTTGCCCGATCACTGGCGTCACACGTCTCCGGACACGTGAATGTAGAGCAGGATTTCTCCGGCGAGTGAGTCAGTTTGCGTAATTTGAAGTTCGAACGCGCGCCACTCAACAACAGATGAAAGGTCACGTGCCGACGCCGGATGCACTCGCAGAAAAAATGGTTCGGCGAGCGTTTCGTGACGATCCGCCAAGCAGTGACGATAGAATACTGTATCCAGGATGCGGGAACGCACCGTTCGCCGCAGCGGTCGAAC
>PXQZ01000041.1:5500-9476 GCA_003021755.1 Halobacteriales archaeon QH_8_67_36
TGTGTTCGACTACGTCATCGGAAATCCGCCGTACGTCCCGATTGAAGGACTGTCCGAGGACGAGAAATCCCGGTACAGAGCTGCGTTCGACACGGCGGCCGGCCGCTTTGACCTGTACATCCTGTTTTTCGAACGATCCCTTTCGATGCTCGCCGATGACGGCGTCCTGTCGTTCGTCACTCCGGAAAAGTTCGAGTACGTGGACACCGCCGAGCCGTTACGCCGGTTGCTGACGAGCGGTGACGTGCATGTCGAGGAAATCGAACACGTCCCGGAGGACGCGTTCACGGGGCTCATCACTTTCCCATGTGTAACAACGGTTCGATGCACGACCGGCGGCGGGGAGACGACGGTGAAGTTACGGGATGGTTCAACACACACTACTACATTGCCCGACGGTGATAGCTGGGCATCAAACGTTAGGAACGCGAGCGTCGAGGACATGTTTACCGGCGCGACACTCGGTGACATCACTGAACGCATCAGCCCGGGGTTGGCAACCGGTGCGGACAAAGTGTTTGTCATGGACAGTCACGACATCCCGGAGTCGGTCGGTGACGAGTGGGTTCGACCGACCCTGAGTGGCAGTCAGTTACGGGAGTTCGATGGCCCGTACACCGACTCGGCGTTTATCTGCCCGTACAGAGACGACGGGACGCTCGCCGACCCGGACGAACTCGACGGATGTTACGACTGGTTAGAACGGCATCGTGGCCGATTAGAGGATCGGTCGTGTGTAGAGAAGGGGAAAGAGGGGTACGCGTGGCACGAGAACCCGCCGATGGCCGATATCCTGCAGCCGAAAGTCGTGTGGCGAGACATCGACGATGAACCGACGTTCTGGACGGAAAGTGACGGTAACGTCGTCCCGAAGCACTCGGTGTACTACACCGTACCGAAGGCCGGTGTGTCGATTGACGATTTGGTCGAGTACCTGAACAGCCCTGCAGTGCGCGTATGGATCGAGGCACACGCGCAGAAAGCGCACAACGGGTACTATCGGTTGCAGTCCGGCGTGCTCACCGAGTTACCGGTTCCGGCCGGGTGGGCTGATTCGTTCCAGGCCACCCTCTGACATTCTCGCCGCACTGAACTGCGAGCTTTCTCGGCGGTACTCCCTCCAAGCTGTCTCGATTCCAGCAAAACGTTTTGACCCACCAGTCCTGCTAGCCGGCGTGTACGACCTCGAACGGTATCTCAACGTCCGGAGCGCCTACGGCGCGTCGATGGGACCCGACGGCCGGCTGTCGTTCCTGCTGAACACGACCGGGGTGGGACAGATATGGACGCTGGACGAACCGGGCGCTTGGCCCGAGCAGCGGACCTTCTACGACGAGCCCGTCGGCTTCGTCGACTACTCCCCGACCCGGCCCGAACTCGTCTTCGGGATGGACGAGGGCGGCGACGAGCGCACCCAGTTCTACCGGCTCGACGGCGACGGCACCGTCACCGGGCTGACGGCGATGCCTGACGCGAAACACCGGTGGGGCGGCTGGGGGCCCGACGGCGACCGCTTTGCCTTCGCCTCGAACCGCCGGGACGAAGCGGTGTTCGACGTGTACGTCCAGGCCCGTGACGAGACTGGCGAGGACGCCGAACTGGTGTACGAGGGCGACGGCTGGTTCGCGGTCAACGGCGTCTCGCCGGACGGCACGATGTTAGCCATCAGCGAGGCCCACTCCAGTTTCGACCAGGACGTCTACGTCCTCGATATCGAGTCGGGCGAGCGGACCCACCTGACGCCACACGAGGGGTCGGTTCGCTATTCGAGCGTCACCTGGGGCCCCGAGGGCGAGGCGCTGTATCTGGTCACCGACGCCGAGAGCGACACGCTGGAACTGGCACGGCTTTCGTTGGCGGGCGACCTCGATATCGTCCGCGAGGGCGGTGGATGGAACGTCGACGGCGTCTCGATCGACCAGGAAAGCGGTCGACTGGTCTACTCCCGGAACATCGAGGGGTACGACGAACTCAACGTCGGCGAACTGACGGGGCCGACCACCGTCTCCGAGTTCCCGACGCCGGACCTGCCCGGCGGGCTGGCCGGCGGCGTTGCCTGGGGACCCGACGGCGACCGCTTCGCCGTGAGCGTCACCGGCCGGACGATCAACACGAACGTCTTCGTCGTCGAGACGGCGACGGGCGGCGCCGAGCGGTGGACCCACGCCTCGACGGCGGGCATCCCGCGGGAGACGTTCGTCGAACCCGAGGTCGTCCGCTTCGAGAGCTTCGACGGCCGCGATGTTCCGGGGCTCTTCTCGCTGCCACCGGAGGCAGACGAGACGGGCGACACGCCGGTCGTCGTCGACATCCACGGCGGGCCCGAGAGCCAGCGCCGGCCCTCCTTCGCCGGCCTCACCCAGTACTTCCTCTCGCGGGGGTACGCCGTGTTGGAGCCGAACGTGCGGGGCTCGACGGGCTACGGGAAGGCCTACACACATCTCGACGACGTAAAGAAGCGGATGGACTCGGTAAAGGACCTTCGCGCTGGCGTGGAGTGGCTCCACGACCACCCGGCCGTCGACCCCGACCACGTCGTCGCGATGGGGGGCTCCTACGGCGGGTTCATGGTGCTCGCGGCGCTGGCGGAGTACCCCGACCTCTGGGCGGCCGGCGTCGACGTGGTCGGCATCGCGAACTTCATCACGTTCCTGGAGAACACGGGCGAGTGGCGCCGCGAACTGCGGGAGGCGGAGTACGGCTCGCTCGACGACGACAGGGAGTTCCTCGAATCTATCTCCCCCATCAACCGGGCCGACCGCATCACCGCACCGCTGTTCGTCCTCCACGGCGCGAACGACCCCCGAGTCCCGGTGGGCGAGGCCGAGCAGATAGCGGCGGAGGTCGCGTCCCACGGCGTCCCCGTCGAACTGCGAGTCTTTGACGACGAGGGCCACGGTATCAGCAAGCGCGAGAACCGCATCGAAGCGTACACCCGCGTCGTCGAGTTCCTCGACGAGCACGTGTGAGCGGGCTGCCAGCGAATCGGCGACAGCGCCCCTACCGGCCACAGGCGGCGGTTTCGGGCGCCGAAAACGAGTGGCTGGGTTTATATCAGTCCGAATCGACGGGCAGGCATGGACGTAGCCAGCCGCTCCCGGTCGCGAGTCGAGGAGCGGTTGACGCGACTGGAGGAGGAGTTCGGCGCTCCGGAGGTCACGCAGACGACCTTCGAGGTGGGGGAAGAACGGTACCAGCGGACGCTCGAACGGTCACGCGACAGCCAACTCGACGTGCAGTGTGTGGTCCGCGGTGACGACGGCGCCGTGCTGGTACGGGAGGGCAACGGGGAGTGGATAGTGCCCCGCGGCCGGACCCGGCCGGACGAACCGCCCGCGGCAGCGGTCAGGCGCATCGTCCGGGAGACGGCCGGCGTCGAGTGTGCCATCGTCGACGCCGTCAGCGCCGACATCCACGGCATCCGCAACGGGGACGACGAGTCCGCATCGACGGTGTACCGGCTGAGCGTCGTCTTCACTGCCGACGTCGTCGACTCGGCGGACCCGAACGGGGAATCGGTCCGGTGGGCGGCCGAAACCGACCCCGTCGGCGAACTCGTCTAAACCACCGGCGAACTCGCTACTGCTCTCCGGCTCACTTCGTTCGCCGGTTCGCTTTTCAAGGGCCGCGCTTCGCGCGCCTCTCGCTACTGCTCTGCGGTTCCCTTCGGGCTCGCGGCTACGCCGCTCGCTATCGGGGCGCTACGCGCCTCGCAGTCACCACTTCGCTTTTCGAGGGCCGCGCTTCGCGCGCCCCTCGTTACTGCTCCGCGGGTCACTTCGTTCCCCGCGTCGCTTCCGAGGTCTCCCTTCGGTCGACCTCGCTACACGACGCCCGTGACCGTCGCCGCCTCGATGGCCGCCTTCTCGTTCATCCCGTCGCCCAGCACGGTGTAGCGGTCCCGTATCTCGTGGGCGGTCGTCAGCGCCTCGATGACGGTGTCGCGGTCGATGTCGAGGTCAGCCGCCGTCGTCGG
>PXQZ01000041.1:9658-10594 GCA_003021755.1 Halobacteriales archaeon QH_8_67_36
ACGCCGGAGGAAACCAGCGCCTTCACCACTATCCAGGAGGACTCCTCGAGGTTGCGCTTGATGGAGTCGGCGTTCTCGACGAGCATCTCGGCGGTCATCTGTGAGAGTGCGCCGGCGTACTCGCTGTAGGGAACGTTCTTCAGCCGGTGGGCCAGTTCCCAGTCCCGGACGGCGGTGTAGTTCGAGATGATGTCGGCACAGCCCGCCGTCGTCAGCCGCCAGGGGGCCTGCGCGAGGATTTCGGTGTCGGCGACCACCGCGAGCGGCGGCTCCGCGGCGACGCTATGGCGGGTGTCGCCCTCCGGGACCGACCCCCGGCCAGAGACGATGCCGTCGTGACTGGCCGCCGTCGGGACGGAGACGAACCCCTTCCCGAGGTGGTCGGCGGCCATCTTCGTGATGTCGATGGCTTTCCCGCCGCCGACGCCCAGCAGGAAGCCGGTGTCGACCTCTTCGGCGTGGGCGATGACCGCCTGGACGGCGTCGAAACTGGCCTCCTCGATGATTATCTCGTCGGGGTCGTAGCCGGCGTCGGCGAACTGCGCGACGACACGGCTCCCGGCGACCTCGTAGGGCGTCGGGCTGGAGACCACCAGCGGCCGACCGGTGAGATGGAGTTCCTCGACGGCCTTGAGCGTCTCCGGGAGGACGCCGTGGCCCACCACGACGTTTCGCGGGAGCCGAATCCACGTGGATTTGTCGAACATACACTCACCTCCTCGCCGTGATGGGAAAACGGTTTGTCCTCGACCGGCAGCACGCTCAAACGTATTGTCAAGAACCGGATTCACGAGATTTGATAGTTTTGTGTGATTTAACCGTGTCAGTTGCCGACGCAACGATAGCGTCGATAAACGTCCGCTCGTACGGCCGGTCACGACGGTTTCCCACTCCGACCCTGCGACCGCGTTCGGGGCAGGATAGCGGTACGACCGG
>PXQZ01000041.1:10702-16315 GCA_003021755.1 Halobacteriales archaeon QH_8_67_36
CCGTTCACAGCACTGAGACGAACGTCTCACGACGACCGCTCGCAAAAAATCGGTCCGTCGGAGCCGACTAGTCGTCCGAGGAGGCCACGAAGTCCGCCTCGGTCGCGTCGGCGGTCGGCGTCGCCGCCGCGGGCGGTTCGTTGCGCACGTCGTCGCGCTCGCGGTCGCTGATGACTTCCGCGTAGGCGTCGGGCATCACCATCGTGAAGTTCGACAGCGCCTCGTCCCAGTCATCAAGCAGGTCCGTTGCCCGATCGGAGTCGGTGTAGGCAGCGTGGTTCTCCACCAGACGGGTAACCATCCTGCGGTCCTTGGCTTCGAGGCTCTCGCGGATGGAGACCATTCCGGTGTTGGCCTGCTCGGCGAAGGAGCCCTCTGGGTCGTAGACGTAGGCGACGCCGCCGGACATCCCGGCCGCGAAGTTCTTCCCCGTGTCGCCGAGGACGACGATGGCGCCGCCGGTCATGTACTCACAGCCGTGGTCGCCGACGCCCTCGACGACGCCCTTGACCCCGGAGTTACGGACGGCAAAGCGCTCGCCGGCCTGGCCGTTGACGTAGGCCTCGCCCTGGGTCGCACCGTACAGCGCGACGTTGCCGATGACGATGTTGTCGGCGGCGTCGTAGGCGGCCTCGGTGGGCGTGTTGATGACGAGCTTCCCGCCGGAGAGCCCCTTGCCGACGTAGTCGTTGCCGGTGCCCGCCAGCTCCATCGTCACACCCTGTGCGAGGAACGCGCCGAAGGACTGGCCGGCGGTGCCGTCGAAGTCCACGCGAATGGTGTCGTCGGGCAGCCCCTCGCCGCCGTGGGCACGGCAGATGCGGTTCGACAGGGTGGCGCCCACCGCGCGGTGGACGTTGCTGATCGAGGTGTCGATGGCGACCGGCTCGCCGTCCTCGATGGCCGCCTCGGCCGCGTCGATGAGCTCCCAGTCGAGTTGTTCGTCGACGTCGTGGTCCTGAACCCGTTGCTTGTAGCGGCCGTCGTCGCCGGCCGGTTCCGCGATGACCGAGGAGAGGTCGAGCTTCTTCGCTTTGGCCTGTGTCACGTCGTCGCGCTGTTCGAGCACGCTGGCCCTGCCTATCATTTCGTCGACAGTCTCGAAGCCCAGCTCGGCCATTATCTCGCGCAGCTCCTGGGCGACGAACGTCATGTAGTTGATGACGTGTTCGGGCTCGCCCGGGAAGCGGCTGCGGAGGTTCTCGTTTTGCGTGGCGACGCCGACGGGACAGGTGTTCTCATGGCACTGGCGGGCCATCACACAGCCCGACGTGACCATCGAGGCGGTCCCGAAGGCGTACCCCTCGGCGCCCAGCAGGGCGGCGACGGCCACGTCGCGGCCGGTCTTCATGCCGCCGTCGGAGTGAATCTCGATGCGCGAACGCAGGTCGGTGGCGCGCAGCATCTGGTTGGCCTCCGCGACGCCGAGTTCCCAGGGGAGTCCGGCGTTCTTGATGGAGGTCTTTGGCGAGGCCCCGGTGCCGCCGTCGTGGCCCGAGATGTGGACCACGTCGGCGTTGGCCTTGGCGACCCCGGCCGCGACGGTCCCGATGCCGTCCTCGGCGACCAGTTTCACGTTGATGTTGGCCTCCGGGTTGGCGGCTTTGAGGTCGTGGATGAGCTGTTTGAGGTCCTCGATGGAGTAGATGTCGTGCAGCGGCGGCGGCGAGATGAGCCCCACACCGGGCGTCGCGTAGCGGACGTGGGCGATCATCTCGTTGACCTTCTTGCCGGGCAGGTGGCCGCCTTCGCCGGGCTTTGAGCCCTGGGCCATCTTTATCTGAATCTCCTCGGCCTCCGAGAGGTAATCGGAGGTGACGCCGAAGCGACCGGAGGCGACCTGCTTGGTCTTGCACTCCTTTTCGGTGCCGAACCGTTCCGGGGGCTCGCCACCCTCGCCGGTGTTTGCGTTGGCGCCCAGCCGGTTCATCGCGATGGCGTTGTTCTCGTGCATCTCCGGCGAGAGCGAGCCCAGCGACATCGCGGCCGTCTCGAACCGCTGGACGATGTCCTCGATGGGTTCGACGTTCTCGACGTCGATGGAGTCGCGCCCGGAGTCCAGCTCCAGTAGCCCGCGCAGCGTCTGGAGCTGCTCGTTCTGGTCGTTGATGCGTTCGGCGAACTCCTTGTAGGTCGAGTAGTCGCCCATGCGCACGGCCTGCTGAATCTTGCCGACCGTGTTGGGGTTCCACTGGTGGTGGATACCGTTCGAGCGGAACTCGTACTCGCCCTGGCGGGGCATCTGTGGCTCCGCCTCGCTCCAGGCCACGTCGTGGCGCTGGAGGAGGTCGTCCTCGACCGCTTCGAGACCGATACCCTCGGTCCGGCAGGTCGTCCCCTCGAAGTACTCCGCGATGAAGTCCGAGGAGAGCCCGACGGCCTCGAAGATCTGGGCGCCCTGGTAGGACTCCACGGTGGAGATACCCATCTTCGCCATCGTCTTCAGCAGGCCGTCCTCGACGGCGGTGATGTAGGCGTTGATGGCCTTCGAGAGGTCCGCGCCGTCGGGGCCGGCGACGAGGTCCTCGATGGTCTGGTAGGAGAGGTAGGGGTTGACCGCGCCCGCGCCGTAGCCGATGAGCGTCGCGAAGTGGTGGACGGCGCGCGGGTCGCCGGACTCGATGACGAGCCCGACGTGGTTGCGAAGCCCGCTGCGCACGAGGTGGTGGTGGATGCCGCCGACCGCGAGTAGCGAAGGAATCGGGACGCGGTCCTCGCCCGCGTCGCGGTCGGAGAGGACGATGATGTCGTGTTCCTCGGCGGCGGCGTCGGCCTCGCTTCGCACGTTCTCGACGGCCTCGCGCAGGTCGGTGCCCCGCTCGTAGGTTATGTCGATGACCTTCGTCGACATGCCGTTCTCGTTCAGGTTCCTGATGGACTCGGTCTCCTCGTCCGTGAGGATGGGCGAGTCGAGCACCAGCTGACGGGCGTGGGCCCGGCTCTCGTCGAGCAGGTTGCGCTGGTAGCCCAGCCGGGATTCGAGCGAGGTGACCAGTTCCTCGCGGATGTAGTCCAGCGGCGGGTTGGTGACCTGCGCGAACAGCTGCTTGAAGTAGGTAAACAGCGGGCGGTTGAACTGCGACAGCACTGACAGCGGCGTGTCGTCGCCCATGGAGCCGACGGGGTCTTTCCCCTTCTCGGCCATCGGCTCGATGAGGTGGTCGACCTCGTCGTAGGTGTAGCCGTACATCGCCTGCTGGCTGCGCAGACCGCCGACGCTGTCCCGTGGCGTGTTGTCCTTTCGCGGTGCCACGTCGTCGAGGTGGAGCTGTTCGTCCTCGACCCACTCGCCGTACCTGTCGTCGGCGATATCCTCGAACACGTCCGCGTCGGGGATGACGCGGCCCTCCTCGGGATCGGCCAGGAAACACTGGCCCGGCTGGAGTCGGCCGCGCTCGGCGATGTCGCTCGGATCGCTCTCCAGCGCGCCGGCCTCGGAGGACATCACGAGCGTGTTGTCCGCCAGAACGTCGTAGCGACACGGGCGCAGCCCGTTGCGGTCAAGCACCGCGCCGATGCGCTCGCCGTCAGTCGCCGCGACGAGGGCGGGACCGTCCCACGGTTCGACCAGCGAGGCGTGATAGTCATAGAAGTCACGGCGGTCGCCGGAGACGTTGTTCATCTCGCCGCGCCACGCCTCGGGGATGAGCATCCGGAGCGCGTGGGGGAGGTCACGGCCGCCCTGCAACAGGAGCTCCAGCGCGTTGTCGACGCTGGCGGTGTCGGACTGGGAGGGGTCGTCGATGATGGGTTTGACCCGCTCGATGTCCTCGCCGAAGCGCTCGCTCGCGATGTCGGTCTCGCGGGCGCGCATCCAGTTGATGTTCCCCTGGATGGTGTTGAACTCGCCGTTGTGGATGATCCGGCGGTACGGGTGTGCGAGGTGCCAGGCGCCCAGCGTGTTCGTCGAGAAGCGGGCGTGGACCATCGCGAACGTGGACGCGAACCGCTCGTCTGAGAGGTCGGGGTAGTAGTTGGGGAGTTGCTCGGCCTTCAGCAGGCCCTTGTAGACGACGATATCGCTCGCCAGCGAGACGATGTAGAAGCGGTCGTGACCGGGCGGCTGCTCCGCTGCGACGGTGTTTTCGAGGACGCGCCGGCCGACGTAGAGCCGGTTGTCCAGTTCCTCGCCGGTGGCACCGTCCTCGGCGGTGACGACGAACTGGACGATTTCGGGCTCCGATTCGAGCGCCGTAGCGCCCAGGTCGCTGTTGTCCGTCGGGACCGTTCGCCAGCCCAGCACGTCGAGCCCTTCGCCGGCGAGTTCCGTCTCGACGAGGGCCTTCAGGTCCGTCGCGGCCTCGTCGTCGCTCGGCAGAAAGAGCGTCCCGACCGCATACGCGCCCGGTTCGGGCAGGTCGGCGTCGATTTCCTCGGCGAAGAATTCGTGGGGAATCTGAAGCATGATGCCGGCCCCGTCGCCGGTACCTTCCTCGGCGCCGGTCGTTCCGCGGTGTTCGAGGTTCTCCAGGAGTTCGAGCCCGTCGGAGACGGTACCGTGGTCGCTCTCGCCGTCGAGGTCCATTACGACCCCGACGCCGCAGTTCGACCGTTCGTCGGTCGGGTCTGCGAGCCCGGCCTCGCCCACAGACTGGTTACCGTTGTGTCGCTCAACCATGTGTGCGCGTCTCTAGAAGCGACTCCCATAAGAGGATGTTCATCAAGGGACTAGTGTTCCTAATCCCCAATTAGGGGATATATATTGTTCACAATAGAGCGGGCTGTATGGCATATTTGCCGCCAGTTGTGGTTCACGCGCGGGCGGGGCTCGGAGTCTACGGCCCCCGCGAGGTACGCCGTCAGATCGGTCGTCGTCACCGTCCCCGTGACGTCCTCGTGTCATTGACAACGGGGACGTGGTGGACACCGTGTTCGATGAGCGCGGTCGCCTGGATAGACACGGTGAGGATACCCACGAGTCGGTTGTCGTCGCCCACGACGGCGACGGAGCAGGTTCCTTCTGCCAGCATCGACGCGGCCGCTTCCTTCGCCGGCGTGTCCGCCGAGACGGTCATCATGGGCGAAATCATTAGGCCGCCGGGAAATATGTCAGTATTATTACTAGTCATGGACACGTATCAACGAGCTTGGTGTTCACCCGGGTCCTCGGTCGGACACCACCGACAGTCGGCGATAAGACGCCACCTACTCCGGCCGGCAACATCTGTCATCTGTCGGGAAAAAGCGACCGCTGTCTGCCGGTTGTCAGCCCCGAGTCTGACGCCGATTTATATGGGGTGACGAGAGAGTAGTCTATGGGGGCACGGAGAAAGTCACACGCTCCCTAAGCCCCGTTCTATCCTTCGCAGGGTTCTTTCAGAACCGGAAACTACTGCTGGGTCTATACGTAGCGGGCGGGCGTATTCGGAAACTAAGAATAGTATCAATGTCACGGAGACACGATCCAGCGGCACGCGAGACTGATTCGACGGCCGGTCCCACCGACCGCGACGAGGATCCGTTCAGCGACGACGACGTCACGGCCGTTCTCGACGAGATGTGGGACGACCTCACGTCGTGACGAGAGACGGGTCGAGTGCAGTAGCTCTTCGTGAAATACGCCGTCGCTGCCGGGTCTCCCCGCAGAGAGCCCTGCCCTGACCTCGTACTTTC
>PXQZ01000042.1:0-670 GCA_003021755.1 Halobacteriales archaeon QH_8_67_36
CAGTATTGTAGCTTGTCCTACATTTGGGCGATTCGGTTCCCGTACATCTACAAGGTTCAAATGTCCCCGCCTCCCAGAGGTTCGTAATGAACGGCAACGAGTTCGGCCGGCTCTTTCGGCTGACGACCTACGGCGAGTCCCACGGCGAGGCGATGGGGTGTACGGTGTCGGGTATCCCCGCGGGCGTCGAGCTCTCGGAGGAGAAGATACAGGCGGACCTCGACCGGCGCAAACCCGGGCAGTCGATGATAACGACTTCGCGTGGCGAACCGGACAAGGTGAAGCTCAACTCCGGAATCCAGGACGGCTACACCACCGGGACGCCCATCGGGATGGTCATCCGGAACAAGGACGCCCGCTCGGGCAAGTACGAGCCGTTCATCACGGCTCCCCGTCCGTCCCACGGCGATTTCACCTACTCGGCGAAGTTCGGGACTCGCAACTGGGGCGGCGGCGGCCGCTCCTCGGCCCGCGAGACCGTCAGCTGGGTCGCCGCCGGCGGCGTCGCCAAGCAGGTCCTCGAACAGTCCGACCACGACGTCAGCGTCAAGGCTCACGTCTGCCAGATTGGCGACGTGGTCGCCGACGACGTGACCTTCGAGGAAATGCTCGAACACAGCGAGGACAACGAGGTCCGATGCGCGGACCCGGAGGCCGCCGAAGAGATGCG
>PXQZ01000042.1:694-4194 GCA_003021755.1 Halobacteriales archaeon QH_8_67_36
CGGACCGCACGCGGGTCGGACTATGCCGAGGACTGGGAGTTCGGTGACGACGGGACACCGACGCCCGTCGGCAACGACCACGGCGGCATCCAGGGCGGTATCACCACGGGCGACCCGATTTACGGCGAGGTGACGTGGCACGCGCCCGTCTCCTTCCCGAAGACCCAGAAGACCGTCGACTGGGAGACCGGCGAGGAGAAGGAGATTACCGTCACCGGCCGACACGACCCGGTTCTGCCGCCGCGAGCCGTCCCCGTCGTCGAGGCGATGCTCTACTGCACGGTGCTCGACTTCATGCTGCTGGGCGGTCGTCTCAACCCCGACCGACTCGACGGCCGTCCCGGCGAGTATGACACGGACTACCACCCCTCCAGCCCACAGAACGACCCCGAGGACGCCGACACGCACGCGAAAACCATCGACGAGGACTGATACGGACGGTTGTAGCTGTTTTCCGGTAATCGCCCGTCTCCCGCGGGCGATACCGGTAAGAGACTACAAGCGTGCGTATGCAACATGGACGCCAATCAGGAGTCGATGTCGAACCCCTTCGGCATGGACGAGCAGTGCCGGAACTGTCCCGAACTGTGTGACACCCGCGAGACCGTCGTCCACGGCTACGGCGACGTGGGCGCGGAGTTCATCGTGCTTGGCGACTCGCCGGCAGCGGGTGCCGACAGATCGGGCATCCCCTTTACCGACGAGCGAGAGCGCGAGCTACTGGACATCCTCGCCGCCGTCGACATGGTCGCGGACCCCGATGCCACGGAGCCCGAACTGGACAACACCTTCCTCACGTACGTCACCCGCTGTCGCCACCCCGACCGCCCGGCGACCGACGACGAGGTGGTGAACTGCGAGCCCTACCTCAACAGCGAGATACGGATGATAAACCCCGAAATCCTGCTCCCGGTGGGCCAGCGCCCCCTCGAAGCACTGGCCTTCGAGTACACCACGCTCAGCGAGGACGAACTCGACATCGACGAGCGTCACGCGACGACCATCCGTGGCCGTGGCTTCGAGATCCTCCCGATGATTCCGCCGGCCGACCAGACCGACGAACAACGGACCGACTTCCTCGACCACTTCACCAACCTGCTCGGCCAGGACTACCGGCAGACGAAGGGTCGGCGGGGTCGGTGAGGACCGACGACAGTCAATGAGCGACGATGGTTCGACGAGGTCGCCGTACTCGGTGGCGGCCCGGAGCACGTCCGGTGAGGATGCCAAGTGACTCGCCGTCATCGACGACGATGACTGATAGTGATTATTGTAGATTGTTCCCGGATAGCGCCTGCGGGGTCGGCGCATACTGGTAAGTAACCGGTCCGCGGCGTCCGCCGTCGCGTCGACGGTAGCCACGTCGGTTGATATGAGTTCGCGGACCTACGTACGGTGACTACGACAGGGAGTGACATGGTTCGCTCGGCGAGTCCGGAACCGACTAACCCCCGTCGCTCCGAGGGGAAGGTATGACCACGGTTGCTGTACTGGCGGAGCCGCCGGTCGAGGGACACGTCCTACCGGCGCTGACCGGTGGCCCGCTCGACGAATCGGACGCGACGGCGCTGTATACGGCGATGCTGGCGGACGTCTGTCGTGCCGTCGAAGCCAGCGGTGCGGAGCTGCTCGTGAACTACCGACCCGCCGAACAGGTCCCCGACGGCGTCGATCCCGAATCCGCCGTCCGCGGACCGCTCGAAGCGGCGCTCGAACGGCCCGGCGAGGCCCGTTACGAGGTACAGGTCGGCTCGTCGTTGTCGGCCCGTGTCGGCAACACCGTCACACACCTGCTCGAACGGGAGGAGGTCAACACCGCCGCCGCCGTCGAGCCAACGAGCGCCCTTCTGACCCGCCAGCTCATCGACAGCGCCGCGATGAAGCTGCGCTCCGCCGGCGTCGTCCTCGGCCCGGCCACCGACGGTCGGGTGTACTACGCCGGCTTCGCCGCCCCCGTTGATTTCGAGGCCGCGTACGAGACGCCGGCGGTCCAGTCGCTCACCGACCGGGCAGTGGACGCCGACCTCGGGGCGGACTTCCTGCCGACGACGCCGGCGGTCGAGACGCCGGCGGACCTCCGGACTGTCGTCCCGCTGCTGCGAGCCCGCTACCGCGCGGAGCGGGTCGTGCCGCCGAGGACCACGACGCTCGTCAAGGAACTCGGCCTCCGCGTGACGGCCGACGGCGAACTGGTCCGCGGGTAATCGACAGGCCTTAGGGGAAACCCGCGTTAGGGGCGCCTGCGGTGGGGTGGCAGAGTGGCCCATTGCGCCTGCCTTGAAAGCAGGTATCCTCACGGATTCCTGGGTTCAAATCCCAGCCCCACCGCATTTTGCCATGAACAGCACATGAGTGATCGCGTTCAACTGCTCGATCTGTCACCCTGCCTGGCAGTTTCCACCCATCGTGAGGTTTTATATTATTGGTGCGGTTCACCTCATGCAGATGCAGCCAACAGATTGGTCTCCAGAGCGACAAGGGCAACGGGTCCTCGCCGTCGGTGTGGCCGTCCTCTTCGTCGCCACCGCGTTCGCGTCGGTGGCTGTGGCCCAGTCGGCGATAGGCTTCCGGACAGCCGAGGTCTCGGCGACCGAAGCCACCGTGGGCGAGAACGTCACCGTGAGCGCCGAGGCCGTCAACGTCGGCGACTCGCAGGGCGGATACACGTTCGAGTTCCAGCACAACGGTACCGACCTCGGCACGGGGTGGGTCACCTTCGAGAACAGGCGTGTGACGATTCCGGCTAACGACGACCGGCGGATCAGTGCGAACGTTAGCTTCGACCAGCCGGGGACCTACAGGATCAGGGTCAACGAGAACGGGGCCGGTGTCGTCAGGGTGAGACCGGCCAGCGCACGCGTCGCGTCGGTCAACGACACGCAGCGACGTATCGACATCATCGCCAACGGGGTCTCGGCAACCGAACCGACACAGTTCGACATCCCGGCGTCGAACCGTTCGGTCACCCTCCAACGGTGGACGACAACCACGGGCCAGTCCGCCTTCCAGCAGCATCTCACCGAGTACACTGACCCCGCTGAAGCGCCAGGGTCGATCCCAGCGCCGACGGACGCGACGCTGCTCGGTGTCATCGAGTTCGGGAGCGACGACGAGGTTCAGGGGTCGACCATGCGAGTCGCGGTCGACGACGCGGCACTGGCGAACTCCACGCTGGAGCGCGACGCGGTGACAGTGTACCAGCGCAACGGCACCGCCTGGGAACCGCTGGCGACGAGCGTCGTATCCGACGGGGCCAATCGGACCGTCTACGAGGCCGCGGCGACGCGCGGGACGACGTACGCCGTCGGACGGATGACTCCGAACATCACCGTCGGGAACGCGTCGTCCGTGTCGACGGGCAGCGACGGCGGCGTCCGCCTCATACTCGACGCCCGACTGCAAAACACCGGCCCGGTCGCCGGGCCGTATCGCGGCGTACTGCGGGTAAACGGCGAGACGGTCAACGCCACGACGGTGACCGTTCCGGCAAAGGGCGAACG
>PXQZ01000042.1:4323-13221 GCA_003021755.1 Halobacteriales archaeon QH_8_67_36
TCGCACTGGGGGCGTTCGCGGCCATCCTGCTCCTGTTGCGCCGGGGTGGCGAGGGCGGTGGCGGTAGACCGGACGACTTCGACCCCTGGTAGTCCCGGAGAGCAACCCTTTTCATGTCGCTGTTCCGAGGAGCCGGTATGGAGTGGCCACACGACCCGGATGGCGAAGAGGGAAGCGAGGGTCGGCGCAAGTACGGGCACGCTATCCTCGCAAAGAAAATCGACGAGGAGTCGGACTTCCCGTTGACCACGGCGGAGTACGTCTCTGCTTACGGCGACCACCCCGTCCGAATCGACTACGAGACAGTCGTCAGCGTAGCCGATATTTTCGACCACGTCGACGAGTCCGAGTTCGCGGATTTCCCGGAATTCCACCGGGCGCTCGGCGAAGCACTGCGCGAGGCGGGCCTGTGGCCGTACCGGCTGAACCACGCCTGAAAGGCCGCCCCGATTGCGTGGGGTGTGTGGTCACGACACATACTTGTGGGATGGCGCCGTAGCCGTTAGTATGGCGACACAAAACGCGGACTCCGGCATAGGGAGAGAACTGCCGCCGGCTGTGGTCGAGGACCTGCTGTCGGACGAGAGCCGGCGTCGAGCGCTCGAAATCCTCTCGGATCGGGACGAACCGATGGTCGTCGAGGAGCTGGCGGCGTCCGTCGTCGCCACGCGCGCGGAGTGTCCGGTGTCGGCCGTCCGGGCGGCCGACCGCGAGGCGATGACGGAAGAGCTGTTCACCGAACACATCCCGAAACTGACCGCGACCGGTGTAGTGGCCTACGACTCGATGCTCGGTGCCGTCGAACTGCGGCAGCATGACATCGTCCGATAGGGGCGAATCTGACCCGGTTCCGATACATCAATACCGGTCGGGTCCTAACCCTCAGCAGTGACGAACACGCAGGTAACACACATCCAGATCGACAACTACGGTCCGTGGACGGTGACGCCCGAGCCGCGCCGCGAAGTCGACCTCCAGACGCTCCAGTCCCGCCTGTACGCCGACCTCGCACAGCTGTTCGGTAACCGCGACGGCTACATCTTCTTCTCACGGTTCGACAACATGATCGCCGTGACCAACGGGTTGGACGAGGCGGACCACGCACTCATCCAGGAGTCCGTCGGGAACCGCTACCCCGTGACGATGAGCCTCTCGGTCGCCACTGGGACGACACCGGTGTCGGCGCTGGGGACGGCCACCGAACAGCTCCAGGAGGCCGGGAGCGCACAGGACGACGGCCGCCGCGAGGTGTTGCGCGGTCAGACCATCGACGACGAGTTCCGGACCGACACCGACGTCCAGTTGGCCCATTTCGACGTCGACGACGCCACGGGGAAATACACCGACCAGCTCAACGAGTTCGATACGTTCATCCGGATAGAACAGGGGTACGCCGCGCTGATGAAGTACATGCGCGAGGCCCACGGGTCGCTCTCGTTCTTCGTCGGCGGCGACAACGTCATCGCGGTCTGTCCGGACCTCGACGAGGCGGCCTATCGGGACGCCTGCGAGCACGTCCGGGAAGCCGTCGACGTCGAACTGAAGGTCGGCGTCGGCCGCGCCCGCGCGCCCGCAGAGGCCGGGATGGACGCAAAACACGCCCTGGAAGAGTGCCGGGCCGATGGTGCAATGGTTCGGTTCGAGTAGCGAGGGTCCGAGCGGAGCGACGAACTCCGAAGCGACACGGGGAGTGTGAGGCGCCCCGTAAGCGAGCGGTAGCGCCCCGAGCCGAGATGCGCCGTGGAGCGGCGAGGGGTCGCCACACAATGCTCCGAAGCGGACTGGGGGCGCGAAGCGACGGTGCAATTCGGTACCACGGCTCATAACGCTGACGGAGGTAGCTTTTAGACGACCTCGTGCTATATGTTCACGTATGAACGGCTCAGTCTCCGTCCGGGAGGTGATGAACCGCGAGTACGTGGGTGCGAGCGCGTCGGATGCCCTCGTCGAGACGACAGAACTGCTGGTCCGCGAAGGGGAACCGATCGCGCTGGTTCTTGAGGGCAACGACCCCGTTGGAGTCGTCACCCGGGCCGACATCCTGGGATATCTCGTCTCGAAAGGGTCCCCGGAGTCGGCTACAGTCGAGGACGTAATGACCGAATCGTACCCGTCAATCGGGCCGGACGCGCGGCTGCCGGAAGCGCGCGACCGGATGGCCACCTACAATACGGAGTGGCTGGTCGTCGCCGAGGGCGGTGGACCGGTCGGGACGCTGACCGGCTACGACATTCTCTCCTCGGTTCGACTGGAGAGCGAACTCACCGAGACGAGAACCGAGACGGCACGGGTCGCGACAGCCGAGGAGGCGACCGCCGAGGGCGTCACGGCGACCGAGGACTCCTTCGAGGAGCAGGGTATCTGCTCGGCCTGTGGCACGCTGACGCGGTCGCTCGCCTCGCTGAACGGCCAGTTGCTCTGTGTTGACTGCCGGGACGTGTAGTCCGGCCCAACAGTTTTGCGACCGTAGCACGCATTCCTCCCGTGGAAATCACGACCCCGTCGACGGAACTGACCGACCGCCTCACGGACATGTGGGTTGCCCTCGCGAGGGACCAGCGGTCGTACGGCTCGCACCTTCTGGGTCCCGAGAACCGGACCGTCATCCGCGAGACGGTCGTCCAGCGAATCGTCGCGGACGGCCTCCTCGTGGCCCGCCGGGAAGACAGCGTGGTCGGCTTCGTCATGTTCACCGTCGAACACGGTCGGTACGAACAGGACGTGACGCCGGGACTCGTCGAAAACCTCTACGTGAAGCCAACGGCCCGCCGGGACGGTATCGGGAGCGCGCTGCTCCGAGCCGCGGAGCAGCGGCTGAACGCCGACGGCGCGACGGTAATCCAGCTCGAAGCGATGGCAGGGAACGACGCCGCCCGCCAGTTCTACGCCGCCCACGGCTATGCTCCCCACCGAACGGAACTCGAAAAGTCGACGGAAAACGACACCGCTTAAAACGTTCCCCGACAACCTGTGGATACGCGCCAGGGGAGCTTGGGTGGTCCAAGCACTCGACTTGTAATCGAGAGTTCGTGGGTTCAAATCCCACCCCTGGCTTTCGGTCGGCGCTGATGGCAATCCTCCATTTCCCGATTCCGTGGTCCTGGCTGCCCAATACGGCGATAGTACCTCTGGATGTATGTCCGGAAGCGATTCCCGAACACCTCGGGAACCGCGCCGACGGTCACTCATAGGTTGCCCTCCAACCCTGCGCGCACGAGTCGCTGGGTGACCGAGTGGAACGCGTCGAGCGCCGAAATAATCCGGCTCCGGTCATGCATCACGGTACGATTCTCATCACCTACCATAATACGGGGGTAGACTGGCGAAAACCGCTATCGGCGTGCTGGAACGATTCACCGTCGGGGTCCGGATGTCGGGACCGCAAGACCAGTACGTCTCTACCGATCGCGGGCACGGTCAGTCTGTCCATCATCCCTAAGGGCGCGCCGTGCGAGTAGCCGTCATGGTAGTCGACCTGCTCTCGGAGTTCGGGGCGACGCCCGACGCCGGCGTCGTCGACAGCGGTGAACTGGCCGTGACCGACGACGTGCTCGTGAAGGCGTTCGCCCTCGGTCCGGACGCCAGCATCGACCCGCACGAACACGCGGACGCCACGAACGTCTTCCACGTGCTCCGGGGGACGGTGACGGTCGAACGCGACGACGAGTCGGAGACGGTTTCGGCGCCCGCCGTCGTCCTCAACGAGCGGGGACGGGTCCACGGGGCGTACAACGACTCCGACGAGATGGCCGTGTTGACGGCGAGTCTCTGCCCGTTGCCCGGGCAGTAACTACTCCGCGTCCGCGTCGAGCGCTTCGGCGCGGACGTTCGAGAGCCGCATCGCGTTCCCGGTGACGGCAGTCGTCATCCCGGCGTCGCCCGCGAGGACGGCCAGCCAGATGGGGACGTAGCCGAAGGGCACAGCCAGCGCCAGGGCCGCCTTGACGCCGAGGCTGGCCCAGACGTTCTGTCGGATGACGCCGTTGGCCCGGCCCGAGAGGTCGTAGAGGTAGGGGAGCTTCGAGAGGTCGTCCGAGAGCAACGCCACGTCGGCGGTCTCCAGGGCGGTGTCGGTGCCGGCCGCGCCCATCGCCACGCCGACCGTCGCCGTCGCCAGGGCGGGTGCGTCGTTGATACCGTCGCCGACCATGGCGACGCCGCCGTCGGACGCGGCGTCGAGTTCCTCGACGTGGGCGACCTTCTCGTCGGGCAGCAGTTCGGCCGCGTAGTCGTCGACGCCGACCCTTTCGGCGATGGCGCCCGCGGTGCGCTCGTTGTCGCCGGTGAGCATCACCGTCCGCTCGATGCCCAGTTCCTCGAGCCGCGTCACTGCTGTACGGGCCTCTGGCCGGACCTCGTCGGCCACGGCGATGACGCCCTCCAGTTCGTCCTCAGTGCCGACGAGGACGACCGTCTTCCCCTCGGACTGGAGTTCGGGGACCGTCTCGTCGAGCAGGTCGAGACAGTTGTTGCGCTCACAGAGTTGCCGGGCGGTCTCCGTGACGAAGCCGCCGTCGGTCGTCGCGTGGACGTGCGAGAGGTCGAAACCGAGTTCCTCGAACAGGCCGGGCTTGCCGGCGACGTGCGGGACGCCGCCCAGTTCCGCACGGACGCCCTTGCCGGTGATGCTCTCGAACGCCGTGATCTCTACGTCGCCGCCGGTGCCGGCCTCGGCGACGATGGCCTCGCCGATGGGGTGTTCGCTGCGAGATTCGAGGCCGCGAGCACAGCGTAGCACCGCCGCTTCGCTGTTGCCGTTCAGCGCGATGACGTCAGTGACGGTGAGTTCCCCCTTTGTGAGCGTCCCGGTCTTGTCGAAGGCGACCACGTCGACCTCACCCGTCGCTTCGAGGTGGTTCCCGCCCTTGATCAGGACGCCGTTCTTCGCGGCGCTCGTGATGCCCGAGACGACGGAGACGGGCGTCGAGATGACGAACGCGCAGGGGCAGGCGAGC
The DNA here is from genome assembly GCA_003021755.1 of Halobacteriales archaeon QH_8_67_36. Taxonomy (GTDB): domain Archaea; phylum Halobacteriota; class Halobacteria; order Halobacteriales; family Haloarculaceae; genus Haloarcula. Next base: position 9,279 of record PXQZ01000042.1, read on the forward strand.
ACCAGCAGCGTCAGCCCGTAAACGACGGCCGTCGAGACGGTCGTTCCGAGGACGACCGGGCTGGCGAGCGTCACGAGGACGGTAAAGGCGACGACGACGGGCGTGTAGTACGCCGAGAACCGCTCGACGAACTGCTCGCGGTCGGTCTTGTTCGACTGGGCGTCCTCGACCATCTCGACGATGCGCGAGAGCGTGTTGTCGCCCGCGGTCGACGTGACCTGTATCTCCAGATACCCCTCCTCGTTGATGGTGCCGGCGAACACCTCGTCGCCGACGGTCTTGTCGACGGGGACGCTCTCCCCGGTGATCGGGGCCTGATTGACCGCGCTCTCCCCGTCGATGACGTCGCCGTCGAGCGGTATCTTCTCGCCCGGTCTGACGACGATGCGTTCGCCGACGTCCACTTCCTCGACCGGAACGGTCATCTCCTGGTCGTCGACGGCTTCGCCGTCTGCTCGGGGTGTCTCGAGTACCGCTCCAGGAGTTCGGCGATGCTGAAGAGGACCGCGAGCGTCGCGGCCTCGAAGTACAGCGCCTCTCCGAAGGCAAGACTCGTCGTCAGCGCCCCGAGGATGGCGATGGACATCAGTAGGTCGATGTCGAGGGTCAGGTTACGTGCCGAGTAGTAGCCGTCCCGAAGGATGGCCTGCCCGCCGACGGCGACGGCGACCAGAAAGAGCAGGTCGGCGACGTGGAGGGCGCTTCCCAGTGTCGTCCCGACCGGCGTGTTCACGCCGGGAAGCAGGAACTCCAAGACGAGCCCGGCCGCCAGGAAGACCCCGCTGACCCACGTTTTGAGCGCCCGTGGGCTGGTCCAGAGCTCCCCGTCGGTCCCCGCGTCGGTCGTGCCGGACCTCGTACTGTCCGTGACCTCGTACCCCGCGCTCTCGATGGCGGCGACGATGGCCTCCGTCGTCGGGCCGCTCGCCGTCACCGTGAGGACCACCGTCCCCGTCGTGGGCTGTGTCTCGTAGCTCCCCAGGCCATCGAGCGTCGACAGGGCCGACCCGACCGTCTCCGCACAGGAAGCACAGTCCATCTCCGGGACCGAGAGCCGGAGCGACTCCGTCTCCTCCTCGACGGCATATCCGGCCGACCGTATCCGCTCGGCTATCGCCGCCTCGGTGGTTGCCGCCCCGTCGTAGGTCACCGTCACCGTCCCGGTGGTCATCTGCGGGTCGACGGACTCGACGCCGCCCAACGTCTCGATGCTGGCCTCGACCTTGTCCACACAGGAGGGACAGTTCATCTCCGGGACGGCGAACCGACTGACGACGTGTCCGCTCGCGAGTTCCCCCTCGTCCGACGCGCGTGACTCGCCACCGGGCCAGCCCGTCTCCGGGGCTCCCTCGTCCGTGTTCGGTTCCTCTCCGGTCATTACCGACGCTAGGCTACGGCGTTTTATTAAACTGACTGTTATCGAACGGGCCTTGGACGCCACAAATTATTAAAACATTTGAGTTTAGTTAATAACGCTACCCGGCCCCCTTCTCTAATAGACGGACCGTGGTACGGCTACTGTCCTGCGATTCCGATAGTGGGTAGTCGTTACTGAGGGGTAGTAACACAGTGCATCATCTGAAAAACATTTATCAGCTTTATTGTCCTTCCATCGGATACACGACGTTACTCGCGGCAGCGGCGGAGACGGACGAAGCGGTCGTCCGGGCCATCGCTATGGCTATCGACGAGCGGGACCGGACTCCACGGAACTCGAAGAGTTCCGGCCGGACCTACGAGCGGCCGGCCGACGAGTGCGGCGACTTCTGACCCGGCACGGTGCCGGCGTCCGTTTTCGCGCCGGCCACGCGGTCGTGTTACTTCAGCAGCAATGGACTCAGGGAGCCAGAAAGCTCACACGCTTGCAGCTTTGGCTCACGGGCCGCAAGCCCGCTCGCCAAGACGAGGGACCGTCGGTCCCTCGCGACTCGCGGCTCGCTGTCGCTCGACTAACCACTGCCGGTAGTCACCTGCTGTAACTTATCTATCTCGCCGCCCTAGCGGTGGCGATGACAGCGAGCGAGTCGGTGGCGGAGACCGAGGCGTCGGGGGGACAGGCGACGGAGTCCGGCGCCGACGCGGTGACCGGCGACCCGGCCGTCGTCGTCGACGGACTCAGGAAGACGTTCGGACGCGGTCCCAAGGCCGTGACGGCGGTCGACGGCGTGTCCCTCGCCGTAGAGCGTGGGTCGGTCGTCGGCCTGCTCGGGCCGAACGGGGCCGGAAAGACGACGCTCATCAAGTCGATCCTGGGGATGATCGTTCCGGACGAGGGCGACGTGTACATCGGCGGTGTCGACGCCCGGGCGTCGCCACGGGCCGCCTACGTGGACGTCGACGCGATGCTTGAGGGCGCGCGCAACGACTACTGGCGTCTCACCGTCCGGGAGAACCTGCGCTACTTCGCGACCGTCAGTGGCGTCGACCCGGACTCGGTCGCCGCCCGCCACGACCGCCTGCTGGAGCGACTCGACCTCGCCGGGAAAGCCGACACAGCGGTCCGTGACCTCTCGCGGGGGATGAAACAGAAGGTGTCGCTCGCGAGCGTGCTGGCCGGCGGGGCGAGCGTCCTCTTCCTGGACGAGCCGACGCTCGGGCTGGACGTGGGGAGCTCCCGCACGCTCCAGCGGGAGCTACGCCGACTGGTCGAAGAGGAAGACCTCACGGTGATTCTCAGCAGTCACGACATGGACGTGGTCGAACGGGTCTGTGACCGGGTCGTCATCGTCTCCGAGGGGCGGGTCGTCGCCGACGACACTGTCGACGCACTCTCGGGGACCGACGACAGCCACCGGCTCGAACTCACGAGCGCCGATTTCGACGACGCGCTGCTCTCGACGCTGAGCGAGCGAGCAGCCGTGGTCGGAACCGAGTCACTGGAACGGGGCGGCTGCGTCGAGGTCCGCACCGACAGCGACGGACTCTACGCGCTGCTGGCCGTGCTCGACGAGCACGGCGTCACGCTCGACCGAGTCCAGAGTGTCGAGCGGGACCTCGAAACGGCCTTCGTCGACCTCACCGGGATGGACGGGCCCGACAGATGAGTGCCGACAAGCCGAAGACGGGACCCACCGACGGCTCGGGGACCCCGCCCGCCGACGGGCCGGATGCCGCGTCTGTCGACGGCTCGGTACCCGGGACTGCCGACGGGACGACGCCGCGACGGGCCGGCTACCGACACCTGATGCGGGCGGTGCTCTATCGGGAATACCTCGTCTTCGTCCGTTACCCGGCCAACGCCGTCGGCGGTATCGTGGTCGCGCTGTTCTTTTTCGGCCTGCTGTTCTACGGCGGGCGGATGCTGGCGGGGCAGGCGCTGACGGACTCCATCGAGGGCATCATCGTCGGCTACTTCCTCTGGACGCTGTCGGTCGGGGCGTACTCCTCGATGTCGAACGACATCGGGAGCGAGGTCCAGTGGGGGACGCTGGAACGCCACGTCATGACGCCCTTCGGCTTCGCGCCGGTCGCGCTGCTGAAAGGCGCCGCGAAGCTCGTTCGAACGTTCCTGACCTCGGTGTTCATCCTCGCCGTGATGCTCGTGATGACGGGCACCACGCTCAGCCTGAACGTCGTCACCGTCGTCACCGTGGCGGCGCTCACGATAGTGTCCGTGCTGGGGCTGGGGTTTGCCGCCGGTGGGATAACCGTCCTCTACAAACGGGTGGGCAACTGGCTCAACCTGCTTCAGTTCGGGTTCATCGTCCTCATCTCGGCGCCGGCACTGGACCTCGGCTGGGCCAGACTGCTACCGCTGGCCCACGGCAGCGCGCTCCTCCAGCGGGCGATGGTCGACGGCACCCGGCTCTGGGAGTTCTCGCTGCCCGACATCGCGCTGCTGGTCGGGGTCGCGGCGGGCTACTTGGCCGGCGGCTATCTGGTCTTCCAGCTTGCGACCCGGCGGGCGCGGCGACTGGGCGTGCTGGGGGACTACTGACGCCCC
>PXQZ01000046.1:0-6547 GCA_003021755.1 Halobacteriales archaeon QH_8_67_36
CGCGCTCTCCCGGGCCGTCGAAGTGAACCGATGAATCTGCTCGGCCATCGGCGTTTACTCTCCGCTCGAAGCCGCCGGCGCTGTTGAATCGGGGTCGGACCCTGCGAGGCTGCCGAAGCGTCGGCCCGCGTCTCCGGGGCGTTCACCGGCGTCGGCACCACGTTGGGCGACGTAAACCGGGCGATAGAACGGGTCAGCGAGCGAACCGGGCGGATGGAGGCCCGCGCCGAGGCGCCGGAGGAACTCGAAGAAACCGGGCAACTATAGAACGTTCCGGACGACGACGACGTTGACCGGCTCTCGACGGAGCGCTCCGTCAAGTACGCACTCGGTTCGCCCCGCGCGGCGGGAGAAGGGGCGGAACGGGCGACCGGGACCGTGGGCTGATAGTGATTCGTGTAGCGATATGCGCCGACCCCAGGGTCGGCGCTATCCGGAAATAGTCTACAATGATCACTATGAAACGATGGCTGCCGGCCAGTGGCGGCTACTCGTAGCGTGTCGGGGCGGCCGCCTCGACGACTTCACAGGCAAGCGTCTCGAAGTCGGCGCGTTCGGACACGATATCGACCGAGATTCCGGCGGCTTCCGCCGTTTCCTTCGTGGGCTCCCCTATCGTTCCGACCGTCGCCGTTTCGAGTCCGTCGAGGGCATCTTCCCGCAGACCGCGCTCCTCGGCCGCGTCGAGGAAGTGCTCGACGGTGAGCGAGGAGGTGAAAAGCGCGGCGTCGAGGTCGCCGTCGGCGGCGAGTTCGACCGACTCGCCCGATTCCGGTGGCCGGACGAGCCGGTAGAGGACGGTCTCGTGGACGTACGCGCCGGCGGCGTCGAGCCCGTCGGTCAGCACCGCGGAGCCGTGGTCCGAGCGGGCGACTTCGACGCGGGCGCCGGCCACCTCGGCCGCGAGCGCCTCGACCAGTCCCGTCGAGGAGAACTCCTCGGGGACGATGTCGACGGTGTCGCCCGCTTCACGCAGCGCGTCGGCGGTCGACTCGCCGATGGCACAGACCGTCGCCTCGCCGGGGGTCCAGCCCGCCTCGGCGGCCAGTTCCACGCCGGTCTTGCTCGTCAGGACGACGAAGTCACAGTCCTCGCGTGGGGCCGCGTCCGTCGGCTTCACGGCGAGCATCGGGTCGGGAACGGGGTCGGCCCCCAGCGACTCCAGCAGTTCGACGGCGTCGGCGAGGCGCTCGTCGGCGGGCCGGAACGCCGCGACCCGCAGCCGTGGCGCCTCGCGCATCAGGCTCCCTCCAGAAACTCGACGACCCGTTCGCGCTCGCCCGCTACCTCACCGATGACCGTGATGGCGGGCGGTTCGATACCCTCGCTGTCGCGCACGTCGACGATAGTGTCGAGCGTGCCGGTGGCGACGTGCTGGTCGGGCCAGGTCGCCCGCTCGATGAGCGCCACCGGCGTGTCGGCGGCCATTCCGTAGTTCAGCAGCTCGCCGGTGTAACCCGGGAGTTTGCCGACGCCCATCAGGACGACGATCGTCCCGCCGGTGTCGGCCAGGGCCTCCCAGTCGACCGCTGACTCGTCTTTCGTCGGGTCCTCGTGGCCCGTGACGAAAGCGACGGAGGAGACGTAGTCGCGGTGGGTGACGGGGATGCCCGCCGCCTCCGGCCCGGCGATGGCGCTGGTGATACCGGGGACGATTTCGAACGGGATGTCGTTCTCCGCCAGGTGGACCATCTCCTCGCCGCCGCGGCCGAAGACGGTGGGGTCGCCGCCCTTGAGCCGAACGACGGTGTTTCCGTCCCTGGCGGTTTCGACCAGTCGCCTGTTCGTGTACTCCTGGGGCGTCCACTCGCCGCCGGCCCGCTTGCCCACGTCCTCGCGCTTTGCCTCGGGAATCGTGCCCAGGATTTCAGGACCCGGGAGCTTGTCGTGGAGCACCACGTCGGCCTCCTCCAGCAGTCGTTTGGCCTTCACCGTCAGCAGGTCCGGATCGCCCGGGCCGGAGCCGACGAGATACACTTTCCCGGCCGTCGGTTTACGCTTGTCCTCGTGTAAATCGTCGCTCATTCGTCTTCCTCCCGAGCGGTCGCGGCGTCGTCGTCGGCGCCCTGGCTGTTCCGGCGCGCGGATTGGATGAGGGAGTCGGCACCCCGGTCGGCGAGCGCCGCTGCGAGCTCCTGAGCGGCCGAGACGTGACGCTCGACGGGGAGGTCGCGCGTCACCTGGATGTTCTCCGTGCCGTCCTGGGAGAGCACGCGGACGCCGGTTCTGACGACGCCGCCCGCGAGGGTCGCGTGGATGCCGATGGGGGCGATACAGCCGCCGCCGAGTTCCGCCAGAATCGTGCGTTCGACGGTGGTCTCGACGCGAGTCTGTGCGTCGTCGAGCCGGTCGCGAACGTCCTCGGCGAGGTCGCCGTCGACGGCCGTCACCGCCAGGGCACCCTGACCCGGCGCCGGGACGAACTCCTCGGGGTCGAGCGTGGTGGTCCCGACGTGGTGGGTGAGCCCGGCGCGGTCCAGCCCGGCTTTCGCCAGCACGATGGCGTCGTACTCGGTGTCGGGCTCGCGTTCCAGCGCCCGCCGTTCCAGTTCGGCGAGTCCGTCGAACCACGTCTCGACGTCCTGCTCGTATGGGAACTCGTAGTCGTCGTCTTCGGACGGGTCGGACCCGTCCGAACTGTCCGAGGCGTCGGCCGCCCCGCTGCCCGCGCTTGCCTTGCGCTCCTGTTCGGCCTCGTGGCGCTCCTGGTGTTCGACCTGCAGCGACGGCGCGAGCAGCTTCTCGATGCGGGTGTCGACGTTGCCCCGTAGCGGCGCTACGGTCAGGTCGGGCCGCTCGGCGAGTAGCTGGGCCTTCCGGCGCAGGCTCGACGTACCGACGACGGCGCCCTCTGGCAGGTCGTCGAGCGCGAGGCCGTCGGGTGTCACCAGCACGTCCTCGGCGGCCCTGCGTTCGGGAACGCCGGCGACGACCAGCTCGTCGGGCCGCTCGGTCGGCATATCTTTCATCGAGTGGACGGCGGCGTCGAGTTCGCCGGCTAGCACCTTCTCGTCTAAGCTGTGGACGAAGGCGCCGGTCTTGCCGAGGCGGTGGATGAGCTCGTCCGTGAGCTGGTCGCCCGTCGTCTCTACTTCCGCGAGTTCGACCGAGAGCCGTCGGCTCGCGAGCGAGTCACGAACCGTGGCGGCCTGGCGAAGGGCGAGGTCGGAGCCGCGTGTCGCGAGTCGCAGCGTGTCCCCTGAGGCACTCATACCCTCTCTTCATGCGGCCGCTGTGAAAAGCACATCACTTCGCGCAACGATTCCGTGTCAGGTGTCGAACGCGACGGGATAGCGTCGTCCGCTACCACGGCTCGTCTTTCAACCCTATCGCGTGGGCGCTGACGTTCGCGACGACGTGCAAGAGCGGCGTGAAGACGAGCACGACGAGCACCACGGGCCCCGTAAACGTCGCTTCGGTCCACTCGGGTGAGAGCAGCCGGACGCAGGCCAGCGCGCCGACGACGAAATCCAGCTGGTCCAGCCCGGGGAAGGCCGCGCCCCGCTCCCGGCCGGTCCGGCGCTTGAGGAAGGAGGCCGCGATGTCGCCCAGCATCGCGCCGAAGGCCAGTCCCAGTCCCGCGAGGACCGGGAAGGTCGGTAGCTGGTGGCCGACGAGGTCACTCGCCGTCGGCGCCAGTTCCGACAGCAGCAGGGCGAGTGCGAGACCGGCCGCCGTCCCGACGGCGGTTCCCCGCCAGCTCTTCCCGTCGCCGAGGAGGCGTCGGTCGCCCAGTGTCCGGCCCCCGTCTATCGGCTTGTCGCCGCCCGCAAGCACGGCGACGTTGTTGGGCACGTACGCGGGTAACATCGCCCAGGCCGCTGTCACGATGACCCCGACTATCTCCATGTCCGCGGCGTCACGCGGCCACCTCTTAACCGATGTGGGTTCCGGCGGCGAACCGATAAGCACGGTAACACTCTTGTGGACTTGTCGGCAAACATTACTCGTGTTGCCGCCGGTCGCGAGCCGCTTTGTGGCCGGCACTGACTACGACGCGTTCGTCTATGTCGACATGGAAGATCATACGGCGGTCGATGCGACACGTTCGAGGAGTACGGGAGCCACCCGGTACCCCGCACCGTGAGCCGGACGGGATGACTCCGTCTCCGGTCGACCCTCCGAAGGACGGCAATGGGCCCTGAGATGCGCACGTTCGCGGCGGACCCCCACGCGAAGTACGGCAACCCTACGAGGTCCGGATGCTGATGGGGTCCGGGAGCGGGCCCAGCAGGACCTCGCCGGAGCCTGTGACGTCCGGCAGTACACACCCGACGGCAGCTCGTGGCCGTCGTATTTCCGGCGGGTGTCGACACAAGGAGAACGCGCGCTTCGCCCTGCGGGCCATCGCGAGCGGGTAGAAAGGAAAGGGCTCATAGTCTATCGTCGACAGGTGGGGGTATGGCCTCGGGTTCGTCGTGGAAGCGAGATTTCGCGAGCGGCCTCATCGTTCTGCTGCCGATACTCGTCACGACGTACGTCATCGTCTACCTCTACAGCATCCTCGCTTCGGCGTCGGGCATCGTCCGCGCCATCAGTTCGGAACTGCTCGTGGCTCTTGGCGTCCCCGGGAACGCCGTCACCACGCGCACCGTCGAGTTCGCCCGCGTCTTCGTCGCGATGGTCCTGTTCGTTCTCATCGTCTTCTCCGTGGGCTATCTGATGCGGACGGCCTTTGGCGACTTCGTGGAACAGACGCTCGACGACGCGATGAATCAGGTGCCGGGGTTGCGTGTGGTGTACAACGCCTCGAAGATGGCGGTCGAAACCGCGGTTTCGGGCACCGACGAACTGCAGACGCCGGTGAAACTCGAAGTGTGGGACGGGCTACGAATGACGGCGTTCAAGACCGGTCAGACGACCGAGGACGGCCGTGACGTGCTCTTCTTGCCGACCGCGCCCAACATCACCACCGGCTACGTCATCGAGGTCGAGTCCGACGCCTACGAGGAGACCGACGAGCGCGTCGAGGATGCGCTGACGCGAATCCTCTCGGCCGGCTTCGGTGATACGAACGAGAGAAAGCAGACGGTTCCGATAGCGGGCGAGGACGACTAGAGGTAGCGGAACCACTCCTCGCGGTCGCCCGATTCCACCAGGTCGAAGAAGGCCGTCTGGACGGCGTCGGTGACCGGCCCCTTCGTCCCCGTGCCGATTTCGTTGTCGTCGACGCTCCGGATGGGCGTGACCTCCGCCGCGGTGCCCGTAAAGAACAGTTCGTCGGCGGTGTACAGTTCGCCACGGGAGATGGTCGCGTCGTCGTGGACGACATAGCCCATGTCCTCGGCCAGTTCGATGGCCGTCCGGCGGGTGATGCCGTCGAGGATGGACTCGGCGAGGCCGGTGGTGTGTATCTCGCCGTCGCGCACGAGGAAGATGTTCTCGCCGGGCCCCTCGGCGACGTTGCCCGCCTTGTTGAGGACGATAGCTTCCGCGTAGCCGTTGGCCTTTGCCTCCTGGGAGGCGAGGACGCTGTTGACGTACGTCCCCGTGGTCTTGGCGTTGGTCGGAATCTGACTGGAGGCGTACTTGCGCCAGGAGGAGACGGCCACGTCGACCCCCTCCTCCAGCGCCTCGTCGCCCAGATAGGCACCCCACGGCCACACGGCGAGCGCGACCTGCACCGGGGACTCGCCGGGGCTGAGCCCGAGCGGCCCGTAGCCGTAGAAGGCGATGGGACGGATGTAACAGGAGTGGAGCTCCTCGCGGCGGATGAGCTCCTCGGTGGCCTCGGTGAGCTCCGCCTTGGAGAAGGGTATCTCGATGTCGTACACCTTGGCGGAGTCGTAGAACCGGTCGAGGTGCTCCTCCCAGCGGAAGATGGCCGGCCCCTCCTCGGTCCCGTAGCAGCGCACGCCCTCGAAGACCCCGGTGCCGTAGTGGAGCGCGTGTGTGAGGACGTGAATCCGGGCGTCCTCGAAGTCGACGAACTCCCCGTCGAGCCAGATCTCGTCGACGCCCTCGAACATCTCCGGGCGACTGCTCATGCTGCCTGCCCCCACGTCTCTCGGTGACTACCTCTGGTATCGGCGAACGGCTCGTCGTGTGTCATACCTACCCCATTGAATCCCTCGGTTAAGAGTGTTGACGGTCCGTGTCCCCCGTTCACGGCCCACCGAAGCGGGTCGACGCCAGGCTGACGGGTTGCGCTCTCTCGCCGTCGCCGCCGTTGCCGCTGTTACCACCCCGTCGGCACCGTCTGTGCCGTCCGCACCATCCCAACCTAAGTCAGTAGGGGAGTCCCACCGTTCACGGCGGGTGTAGGCGGTACCCTGTCCTAAATGCCGTTTGTTATTGCCGCCGTAGCGGCCGAAAAACTCGATCCAATCCTAAGGCTGGCGGCGAAAGCCGGGCCCATCCGGCATAGCCCGCGTGGCCGCGGTGATTCCGGGCCATCGAGAAACCCGTACGAGCCGAGTTCGGTATGGGCCGGTTACAGCGCCCCGAGGGGGCTCCCCTCGAACTCGCTGAGGGCGTCCCAGCTGTACGTCCCCGTGACTCGGACGGTTCCGCCGTCGATGGCGGCCGACCGGTCCGCCGCCGCCGA
>PXQZ01000046.1:6598-15909 GCA_003021755.1 Halobacteriales archaeon QH_8_67_36
GCCCCGAGTGTGGTCTCCGGCGCGTAGCCACAGGCGACGCTTCCGGCGGCGTCGGCGTTGGCCAGCAGCGACGCGAACGCGTCGTCGGACTCGTGTTTCGGCGGGCGGGCGCCGGCCCGCGTGTCGACGACATCGCGGACGAGGTCGGGCGACGACGCGTCGACGGTCGGCGGCTGGAACACCACGGCGTCGGTCGTGAGTCCGGCGACGGTGCCCGCCTCGTTGGCGACGAGCGCCCGGTCGTCGGCCTCGAACTCGACGGCGCCGGGCCCGTCCCTGGCGTCCGCTATCGCGCCCGAGAGGTCGACGGGAAGCTCCAACACCCCGACGGCGTCGACGGTCAGCGCCCGCGCTATCTCTGTCGTGCCGAGCCGAACGGGGTCGAAGCCGAACTCCGGTCCCGGCAGTCCGAGCCCGCTCCCGACCATCCCGAGCCGGAGCAGCGAGCCGACAGTCGCGGCCGACATGGCGCTGTACCGGAGCGGATCGCGCACCCGCTCGGGCGGGCTGCCGACCTGGTGGTCCGGCTCCACTTGCAGGTCGAACGTGGTACACAGCACCGCGTCGGTCGTGTCGGGGACGAAGTCCGCGTACGGGGGGAGGTCCCCCGCCGTCCGCTGGGGTCCCACCGGCGTCCCCGTGGCCGTCGTCGTCGCCGTCCGCTCCTGGCTGTCGCTGGAACAGCCGGCCAGACCGCAGACGGCCCCAAGGCCGAGCGTCTGCAACAGCCGTCGGCGGGAAGGGCGAGCAGGCATGAACGGAATACTCGTCGACGAGCGGCAAGAAAGTATGCATCCGATGGAGGCGACAATGCAGTCGTTTGGCAACGAGCCGGGACGGAAGCGAGCCGCTTTCCTCGCGAACCAGCGCGCGATCCGACTTCAAATGCATCGTAACACGGGCACAGGAGCGGTCGCACGTTCCAGTACATTGAAGTCTGACGGTGAGTAGTGGCCACCGTGAAGCAGCTACAGAGACGAAAGACCCTCCAGGCCGTCGCCGGGCTCGTGTCGGCGGCGGCAGTCGGGACGGTCGCGGGCCGCAGTTCGAGCCCGCCGTCGGCCCCGACCACCGCTGCCCTCGACGCCGTCCCCGCGTCCGCCGACGCCCTCGTGTACGCGGACGTCGACGTCCTCCGCCGGGACGATGGCATGAAGACGCTGACGACCGCCGCCCTCCAGCAGCGAGCACGGTACCACTCCGTCGAGAGCGCCGGCGAACGCCCCCGGAACGCCGACGCACTGCTGACCGACGTCGAAACGGAACTCGACACCGACCCGAAGGACGTTCATCGGCTGACCGCCTTCGGGGACGTCGGCGGCTCGGGCGACGAACTGTTCGGCGGCTACGGCGGCGTCGTCCTCGGGGCGGAACTGAACGCCGAGGCCGTCAAGGCCGGACTCGAAAACCTGGACGACGTCGCGTTCGACCGGGTGAGCGAGTCCGGGGCTGTCGTCTACGAACCGGAGTCGGAGACCGGCCCGTGGGTCGGTTCGCTCGGCTCGAACCGCGCCGTCGTCGGGACCGAAACGGCCGTCTACGACGCCATCGACGTCACGAACGACGGGGCAGCGCCCATCGACGGGGGACTCCGGCGCGCGTACGCGGACAGCCGCGACGCCCCCGTCCGGTTCGCCAGCCGGCTGCCGAGCCCGAGCGAGAACGACGCCGTCCCCGAGCGAGTCGGCGAAACGGGTCGGACGATGGCCCTCACCCCGCTGGACCACGTCTCCACGCTCGGCGGCGCCGTCTACCGGGACGGCGACGTCCGGGGGCTGGAGACGACGCTGGACGTGACGGACGAGGCCGCGGCGCGCGACGTGGCGAGCGTGGTCCGCGACCTTCGCGAGCGTGCCGTATCGAAGCTCCGGGACGACGCGCTGGCCGACCTCGTCGGCGATATCGGCGTCGAACGGGACGGTGCGACCGTAACGACGTCAGTGACCCGCACCACCGGCGAACTCGAATCGCTGGTCGACCGCGACTGACGTGGTCGGCCGACCGGCGACAGTCCGTACTGCGCAGGTGGCTGTAGCCGGTAGTATCGGGCACGATCTACTCCAGCGCGGCGATGATGGCCCGGCCCTCGACGTAGTGGAGCCCCGCCTCGGTCGCGTAGGCCCGCGCCTCGGCGGGCGGGAGGGCGCCGCCGGTCTCGTCGTCGAGCATCTCACAGACCACGACGGCGGGAGGCCGGTCGGCGGCGGCCGCCAGCGCGATACCGAGTTCGGTGTGGCCCTCGCGGTCCGCGAGCAGGTCCGGCGCGGCCCGCAGCAGGTGGACGTGGCCGGGCGACCGGAACGACTCGGCGAACGCCTCGGGGTCGGGGTCGGCCGCGAGGCGGGCCAGTTCCCGGATGGTCAGCGAGCGGTCGTCGTCGGTGATGCCAGTGAAGGTGTTCCGATGGTTGACCGTCAGCGAGAACGAGGAGCGCTCGTCGTAGGCGAGTTCGTGGTCGGCACTCGTCGGATGGTCGAGCATCGATTGCATGAACGGGAGTTCCAGCGTCCCGGCAACGGCGTCCGAAAGCGCCACACAGACCAGTCCGCCGGCGTCGTTGCGGAGTCTGGCGACGGCCTCCGGCGTGACCGATCCCGCCGGATAGATGATATCGGTCTCGCCCTCGCGGTCGGCGGCGTCGTGAATCAGGACCGGCTCCCCGCGGGCGAAGGCGTCGACGGCGGCCTGTGCGGCGTCGGCGGACTCACTCCGAGACATGGACAGTCACCTCATCGCCGTCTTCGAGTTCGAGGACGTCCCGGAGCTTCTCCGGGGCAATGATCTCCGCCTTCTCCTCGCCGTGGTGGGTGCGTTCGGGGGCGATGACGTGGGCCGGTTCGTACTCGCCGTCGCCGCTCTCGACGGAGACGGGGTAGCAGTAGGCCGGGCCGTAGGTGCGTTCCTCGTCCTCCCACCCCTCGATGGTGACGGGTTCGAGCGCGCCCAGGCGAGCGCGCTTGCGGACGCTGTCGTCGGTCAGTTCGAGGTTGAGCGTCCCCGCGAACGGCTCGTAGTCGAGCCGGTCGATGAACTGCGTCATGTAGCCCGGCAGCGTGATGTAGTGGCGCCCCTCGCCCATCCCGGAGGTGACCAGCCCCTGCAGGTGGACGCTGGCGTCGGACTCGAAGATGCGCCGGTAGTCGGCGTACTCGGACTGGAGGCGGCGCTCGCCCGCGCTCGCGATGTGGACTGCCTGCCCGTCGCCGTGCTTGTCGCGGTCGAGCAGTCCGGCGTCTTCCAGGCGCTGGAGGCGCCGTGAAGCCGTCTGGTTCGAGGCGTCGAGGCGTCCGGCGAGGTCCGCACACGAGATGCTCGTCGGCTCGTCCAGCGCACCGTCGAGGGCGAGCAGTTTCAGCGTCGCCAACTCGTCGCGACCGACGGCCTGTCCCGATGATTCTGGCATATGCGATAGTTGGGGGTGTGTCCGGATAAGCATATCGAAGATGGAACTGGTCACGGAATTGGAATGGCGACGGCGTCAGCGACACAGGTTGCGAACGAGCGTGCCGATGGCCCGGCGTTTCGGGAGGACGCACCCCGCGAAGAACAACAGGAAGCCCGCGGCGGTCGGGAGCGCAATCGACTCGCCGAGCACGAGGATGCCGACGACGGTGGCCACGACCGGGACGGAACATGCGACGGCGGCCAGCCCGTAGCGAAAGGCTGCAAACAGCACGGGCACCAGCGAACGCAGGCCGACTTCGGTGGTCAGAAACGACAGCCCCCACGGGCCATGAACAGGGCGAACAGTCCGACGGTGCAGAGCCGGCGAGACACACGTCCACTCGGAGGTGGGTACAAGTGTACCCCCGGTTCCCGGAGATACTGTCCGTGGCGTCGCCGCGTTCCCTCAGTACTCCGCGAGCGGATCCGACGCCCAGAACTCGCTGTCCTTGTCGAGTTTCGGGACCCACGTGTCCGGGTCGCGTGCGAGCATCGCCACGCGGGAGGGTTCAACCTCCTTGATAGTGTCGTGGTCCGGCAGGAACTCGCTCATTGCCTCGGCGAACGCCAGAATCTCCTCGTGGCTGGGCATCGAATCCCGGTCCAGTCGGCCCCGCGAGTGGCCCACGTGCATGTACGCCTTCAGCTCGAACGAGCGTCGACCGGATGACGGTCCGGGTGTCCGCCTTCCCGGCGAGGACGTCCAGCGTGTCGACGAGACTGTCCCAGGCGTCGTTCTCGATAGCCTTCACGGTACTATCGAACGTCTTGCGGTCGGGGGCGTCGACGGAGACGTACAGCTGTGTCGGGTCACAGCGGTCCAGCATCCCCGGGTGGGTCCCGTTCGAGACGAGGAAGGTGGTGATGTCGCGCGCGTGGAACTCCTCGATGAGTTCGGGGAGGTAGGGGTAGAGGGTCGGCTCGCCGTCCAGCGAGATGGCGACGTGGCGGGGCTCCATCGCCTGGTCGAACACCTCGCGGGGCACCTCGTCGTTGCCGCCGAAACCCGACAGCAGTCGGCGCTGCAGTTCGACCGAGGCGTCGGCGACGGCGGCAGGGTCGTCCCATTCCACGTCGCCCAGCTCGTAGGCGTGGCCGGCGTGGTCGCGCCAGCAGAAGACGCAGCGCTCGTTGCACTTCACGACGGGCGTCATCTGGATGCAGCGGTGGGACTCGATGCCGTAGAAGGCGTACTTGTAGCACTTTCCCTCGCCGCGAAGGGCGTTGGCCGTCCACCCGCAGGTCTGGGCCGCCGTGTGGTTCTGGCTGTGGTACTCGGGGTCCGAGACCTGCTTCGGACCGCTGTCGGACTCGCTCATTGGGGTCGGCTTCAGCGGCCAGCGGTAAAAACTCCCGTGGGCGTCTCGGCGCAGTATTCAGATAAGCGGACGCAACCGAAGAGGCGACCTCACGTGTCCCGCGCGTGGCGCCGATTCGGTGTGGCCGGCCGAGTTAGTCTGAGACGAGCAAGCCACCGCGCGGTCTCTTAGCGGCCCAAGTCGTAGAACTCCTCGTTCGGTCGGATATCGGCAAGCTGTGCCAGCCGGTTCGAGAGGTTGAAGAAGGCGGCGACGCTGCCGATGTCCCAGATCGCTTGCCGGCTGTAGCCGTGCTCTTCGAGGCGGGCGAGGTCCGCCTCCTCGATGCGAGCGGGCGCTTCGGTCAGCTTGACGGCGAAATCCAACATCGCTCCGTGCGTGTCGTTGATGTCGGCGGTGCGGTGGTTCGTGGCGACCTGCTCGGCGAGGCGGGGCGCGTCAGCGTGGATACGCAACAGCGCGCCGTGAGCGACGACGCAGTAGAGGCAGTCGTTGACGCCGCTGACGGCGATGATAATCAGTTCGATTTCCGCCCGCTCCAGTGCCGTTTTCTCGACCAGCGCGTCGTGGTAGGCAAAAAACGCCCGGAAATGCGAGGGCCGATAGGCCAATGCCGGGAAGACGTTCGGCGTGAACCCGGCGCGTTCGGTTTCGGTCTCGATGCGCTCTTGCACGTCGTCGGGAAGGTCCGCGGTCGTCGGCGTCTCGAAGCGGCCCATCACCGTGTCGGAGTCTCTCATACCGGATGTCTGTCGGGGTCCGACTTGAAGTTAGCTGCCTGCTCACCGTCGATTTTGAGCGACATATAACAGTTGCGGGCGCGTGGTGTCGGCCCGAACAGCCACGCTGGCTCTTTTATCACACTGCGTGACTATGTCGGTGATGTCAACGACTACGGAGACGACACGGGCGTACAGTGTCGACGCCGGAAACTGGAAGGCTGGCGTGCTCGGCGGCGTTATCGGCGCCGCCGTGATGGGCGGGCTGATTCTGTCGATGAACGCCCCGACGCTCGCCGTTGCGATCCCCTCGCTGTACGTGCTCGCGCCGCCGCCAAGCGTGGGGGCCGGGCTCGTCGTCCACCTCTCACATGGCGCGGTGATGGGCGTGATGTTCGCGGGGCTGACACAGCTTATCGACGCGGACTCGACGGGCAAGCTGTTGGGGCTCGGTATCGGCTGGGGCGTCGCGACCTGGGCCGTCTTCGCCGCGTTGCTGATGCCGGTTTGGCTTGGCGCCGTCGGCTCCCCGGCTTCGCCACCGTTCCCGAACTTCGCGCCGCCGTCGCTGTTGTGGCACGTCGTCTACGGCGTCGTCCTCGGCGGCGTCTACGCCGGGACCGCAGACAGCCTGTAGGCCGGCTACTCCTCTCGAAACACCGTCCACTGGCGCTCGTCGGTCGCCGCGTCGGTGATGGCTTCGACCTTCTCCCGTTGCAGACTGTTCAGTTGTCCGGTCGCCAACGCGACCCACGAGAGGAACTCCTCGCGGAGTTGCTCACGGACCGTCTCGGGCGGCTCCGGCATGTAAACGTACACGTGGCCACCCTCGGGTCTGATTCGCCGGCGCTTCTCGACGACGCCGAGGTCGGCGAGGTGGTTCAGATGCCGCGCGATGACGCTTCTGTCGTAGCCGATCCGGTCGGCCAGTTTCGCGACGGTCAGCTCGCCGCCTTCCATCACGCAGAGACAGACGTCCAGCTCGGTGCCGGACATATCAAAGACGGTCTGCAGTAACGTCCCGAGCGAGGGCGCGGCCACCGCTGTCTCGGCCGTGTCGATGTCGGTCATCGCCTCGCCACAACAGTCCGGGCGGTTCTGCCCGATAGTAACGCCGCCACAGGTCCGACACTCGAACAGGTCGGTTCCGCCGTCCGCGTTGGTCATAGTCACGGTTACGACGCGCGGTACATAGCTACTGCTGTGTACGCCGTTACCCAGTTACGTGTGTCTCACCTCGGGCCTATCCGTTAGCACCCATACCGAATTACCGCAAGTAGCTAAGATGGCGGACATCGGTATCGACCCAGCGAACACGACCGTACTGATTACCGACCCCAAGTCGACTTCTTCAGGCCCGAAAGCGTCGTCTGGGACGGGTTCGGCGTCGCCCGACAGCGAACGGGGCAGGCAATAGGAAGCGGAACGCGAACCTGCAGACGAGAGCGACGGCTGTGTCCGTGACAACCCGGTTCCGTGTCGCCATCGGCAGTCCCCGTGTGACCGGCCGAATCGCTCAGTCCAAAGGTCTAAGCCGCCCCGGCTCGGACGTGTAACTACTATGAGCACCGAGACGGACGACGGCGGAGACGAGCTTCGAGAGCGAATCACGAACTTCCTGCGACGGAACTTCCCGCAGATCCAGATGCACGGCGGCAGCGCGGCAATCGAGAACATCGACCGCGAGGAGGGCAGCGTCACCATCCGACTCGGTGGCGCCTGTTCCGGCTGTGGCATCTCCCCGATGACCATCCAGGCCATCAAGACCCGCATGACCAAGGAGATTCCCGAAATCAACGAGGTCGTCGCCCGCACCGGCATGGAGGGTGGCGAGGGGATGTCCGGCGGCGCCGACAGCGGCATGAACCCCTCCTTCCCCGGCGGGGACTCCCGCGGCGGCGACATGGGCGGCAGCGACGAAGGCCCGGAAGCGCCGTTCTAGACCCGCCGTACCACACCGGCGCTCCGCACTGACAGTCGTATCGTCGCGCCCGCGGGCGCACTCGGAGCAGAATCATACCCTTTTACGCTCCCAGCGGACCGAGTTGCCATATGACTGACCCGGACGGGAACGACGTCCTCTTCGTCGTGCTGGACACGGTTCGGAAGGACCGCCTGACCGTCTACGACGAGGAGCGCGAGACGACGCCACATCTCGCGGAGTTCGCCGCGGAAGCGGCCGTCTTCGACGGCGCCGTCGCGCCGGCCCCGTGGACGCTGCCGGTCCACGCCTCGCTGTTCACGGGACTGTACCCCAGCGAACACGAGGCCACGCAGGAGGACCCCTATCTGGAGGGTGTCACGACGCTCGCGGAGTCGCTGTCGGCGGCGGGCTACGACACCGCCTGTTACTCCTCGAACGCCTGGATAACGAGCTACACGAACCTCACCGCGGGCTTTTCCGACCACGACAACTTCTTTCAGATCATGCCCAGCGAGCTCCTTTCGGGGCCGCTGGCGACGCTCTGGAAGACGATGAACGACAACGAGAAGCTGCGGGGCGTCGCCGACCGACTCGTCCAGGTCGGCAACAAGTTCCACGAGCACTTCGCCGAGGAGGGCGGCAGCGACACCAAGACCCCGCAGGTCATCGACCGGACCATCGACTTCATCGACGGGAGCGACGACTTCTTCGCCTTCATCAACCTGATGGACGCCCACCTCCCCTACCACCCGCCCGACGAGTACGCCGAGCGGTTCGCCCCCGGCGTCGACTCCACCGAGGTGTGCCAGAACTCCAAGGAGTTCAACTGCGGCGCCCGCGACGTCGACGACGAGGAGTGGAACGCCATCACGGGGCTGTACGACGCCGAACTGGCCCACATGGACGCCCAGCTCAATCGGCTGTTTACCCATCTGAAGGAGACCGGACAGTGGGAGGGCACCACCGTCGTCGTCTGTGCGGACCACGGCGAGCTGTTCGGCGAACACGACCTGTACGGCCACGAGTTCGGCATCTACGACCCGCTGGTGAACGTCCCGCTCATGATCAAACACCCCGACATCGAGCCGGGGCGGGACGACGAGACGACCGTCGAACTGGTCGACCTCTACCACACCGTTCTGGACGCGGCGGGCGCCGAGGGACGGGGCGAGGCGCTGCAGTCGGCCCGCTCGCTGCTGTCGGCGGACTACCGCGAGTTCGCCGAGGAGATGGGCGGCGTTCCCCGCGGCGAGGTCGGCTTCGTCGAGTACCACCAGCCCGTCGTCGAGTTGCGCCAGCTGGAGGGGAAGGCAAGCAGTGCCGGCATCACGCTGGACGAGCAGTCCCGCTTCTACTCCCGGATGGGCGCCGCCCGCTCAATCGATGAGAAATACAGCCACTGCACGCGCATCCCCGACGAGGCCTACCACATCGCGGCCGACCCCGGGGAGACCGAGAATCTCGTCGGGACCGATGCGGAACCCGAGCACCTGAAACGGGCGCTGTTTGACTTCGTCGACTCCGTCGACGCGACCTGGCCCGACGAGGCCGACGGAACCGACGGCGACGTGCTGGACGAGATGGACGACGAGACGACGGACCGACTGCAGGACCTCGGCTACATCGACTGACGTGAACGCGGACAGCGCCGCCACCGACGTCGTCGACCGCCGGACCGTCGCCCGAATACTGCGGACGTTGCCGTCGCCGGGGGCGCCATCGCCCTGCTCGTAGACTTCGTCGGCACCGAGGGCGTCCTGTCGGGACTACAGCGGGCCGACCTTGGGTGGCGCTAGCCTGTCTCTCGCCGTCTGTCTCACCGCGTGGGGGAGCCTGGCAAATCGTGCCGGGCGTCGCGGGCATCGAAGGGTCGTGTTTATTTTAGCAGCAACGGACTCAGAGAGC
>PXQZ01000043.1:0-6514 GCA_003021755.1 Halobacteriales archaeon QH_8_67_36
GGAGCCGCGGGATCTGAGAACGCGGGGGCTTTCTGGCTCTCTGGGTCCGTTGCTGCCAAAGTAAACACGACCCGTTCGCTAACTCGTCCCGCTCGTCACAAGACGTCGGCGAGAACAACCGGTTCTCGCTGACTCACGGCCTCATGGGCCCGTTCGTCCGTCCGCAGTCGCGAGCGACCGCGTACCGCCGGGGCCGGTGGCAAGTCAGTAGCTCTTCGCGAAGTACGCCGTCTCCTCGGCCGTTGCCCCACAGATAGCGCAGTCCTCGTGGACCGGTTCTTCGTCGCGGTCAAGCGGGACCATCACGATTTCGGCGGCGATGGCCTCTTTGATGGGGTCCTCGCAGTCCTCGTCGCCACACCAGCCACACGTGACGTAGCCGCCGTGCTGGCCGATGGTGCCCAGGATCTCCTCGCGGGACTCGGCCTCCCGAACCTCTCCTTCGAGAGTCTCCTCCGCGCTGGCGTACAGTTTGGCGTGGACGGTGTCCAGATGCTCGCCGACGGTGTCGCCGATGCCGTCGCGGGCGACGGTCGCCGTCTCGCCGTCGGGGCGGTGGACGAGCGTCGCCTCGCCGTCCTCGACCTCGTGGGGGCCCACTTCGACGCGCAGCGGGACGCCGTTGAGTTCGTGTTCGTTGTACTTGAAGCCGGGATTACGGTGGTCGCGGTCGTCGAGTTCGACCCGCACGCCCGCGTCTTCGAGGTCGACGGCGAGGTCGGCAGCGTACTCCCGGACTTCGTCTTTGGTGTCCTCCTGCCAGATGGGAACGATGACGACCTGCGTCGGCGCTAGCGCGGGCGGCAGGGCGAGCCCCTGGTCGTCGGAGTGGGTCATGATGAGTGCGCCCATCGCGCGCCAGGAGATGCCCCACGAGGTCGTGTGTGCGACGTTGTCCTCCTCGTCCTCGTCGGCGTAGGTGATGTCGAACGCCTCGGCGAACGACGTGCCCAGATAGTGGGAGGTCGCGCCCTGGACCGTCTTGCCGTCGGGCATCAGCGCCTCGACGGTCGTCGTCGTGTGCGCGCCCGGGAACTTGTCGTGGGGCGGCTTGCGCCCCGCCATGACCGGCATCGCCATGACCTCCTCGTAGAGGCGTACGTACTGTTCGAGGCGAGTCATCGTCTCGTCCCATGCGTCGTCCTCGTCGGCGTGGGCAGTGTGGCCCTCCTGCCAGCGGAACTCCTTGGTGCGGAAGAACGGCTTCGTCTCCGTCGCTTCCCACCGCACGACCGAACACCACTGGTTCAGTCGAAGCGGGAGGTCACGGTGCGAGCGCGTCCAGTCGGCCATGAAGGGCGCGATGATGGACTCGCTCGTGGGGCGAACTGCGAGGCGCTCCTCCAGTTCCTCGTGGCCGCCGTGGGTGACCCACGCCACCTCCGGGTCGAACCCCTCCACGACGTCTTTCTCCCGTTCGAGGAAGCTCTCGGGGACGAACATCGGGAAGTAGGCGTTCCGGACGCCGGTGTCCTTGAACCAGCCGTCGAGGTGGTTCCGGATGCGCTCCCAGACCGCGTAGCCGCGTGGTTTCGTGACGATGAACCCGCCCATGGGGGCGTAGTCCGCGAGGCCGGCCTTCTGGACGACCTCGGCGTACCACTCGCCGGGTGAATGCTCCTTGCTCTCCGTGATGCCGAGTTCCTGCTCGCCGCTCATTACCGGAGGGTGGCCCAGGGCAGTATTAAACTCCCCGAAGGTGTGTCAGCCGCCGATGGTCGTCAGCGACGCCACGGAGTCGGCGACCCGGCGGTCCATCCCGGCACCGGTAAACGTCGGCGTGGGCGTCGCGCGCACCGCGTAGAACTTCCCGTCCTCGCCCTCGGTGAAGTCGACGGCGACGGCGCGGGCCCCGAACCGGTCCAGCAGCTCACGGACCGAGGCGGCCAGCGACACGTCGACGTCGGCCCGCTGGAGCACCGGTTCGTCGTCGACGACGACGCGCCGCACGTCGAGGGCCCGCATATGCGTCTCGCGGCCGTCGTCGACCGCGTAGTAACGGTGGTCGACCGGTTCCGTCCCGACCGCCTCGACGTAGAACGGCGCCGGACTGTCGAGTGCGGGCGCCCCCTCGAAGCCGTACCGTCGGCCGGGCGCGTACCCCGCCCGTGGCCCGTCGAAGCGAACGTCGGGGACGCGACAGCCGACGGCGTCCAGCGCCTCCAGCGTGACCAGGCGGGCCGACAGCGCCACCGTCGTGGCGAACCCGTTCCACGTCCGGACGCCGTTCGCGTCGGCGTACCGGAGCGCGGCGAGAGCGGTCGGGTGGACCTCGCCGCCGACGAGCGCCGACAGCGCGTCGACGTCCGCGGGCGCGACCTGCTCGGTCGGCCGATGGAACTCGACCTCGAATCCCCGCGCGGCCAACCGCCCCGCGACGGGGCGAAACAGGGGGTGGTCCGGGTCACAGACGAACCCGATGCTGTCCATACCCGTCGCTCGAAGGGCGGGCGTAAAAAACTCCCCACGGACCGAACGACTCAGGTTGGTTCGGCCCCAAACCTGATCATGAACGTGCCGGGTCACGTCGGCGGCCACTGGGGCGCGCTCCACGTCGACTTCACCATCGTGCTCGTGGTGTCGGCACTGACCACGGCGGCGCTCTGTCTGGCGGGCGTGGCAGCCTACCGCCGCCGGGGATCACGGGCGTATCTGCTGGTCGCGCTGGCGCTGGCCGCGCTCGTCGCCCAGCCGATACTGGGCGGTCTGGCGATGATCGGCGCGGTCGGCCCCGCGACCCACCACACGCTGGAACACGGCGCCGACGCCGTCATCGTCCTGCTGGTTCTGGGTGCCGTCTACGACGTTCGTCGGGTCGAGGGGCGACGGGAGGTGGGGCGATGAGCGAGACGCGGGCGCGCATCCGTCGCCGCATCGAGCGCGACCCGGGCATCCACTTCCGGGCACTGACCCGCGGGCTGGAGCTGGCGACGGGGCAGGTGCAGTACCATCTGGGTCGCCTGGACGACGTCCGCGTCGAGCGTGTCAGCGGCCGAACGCACTACTATCCGCCGGGGTACGACGCGTGGGAGCGGACGGGGCTGGCGTTACTCCGTCGGGAGACGGCCCGGGACATCGTCGCGGCGCTGTACGGCGTCGAGGGGGCACGCCCCGACGACGTCGCCGACCGTGTCGGCATCGCTCGGAGCACGCTGGAACACCACCTCGACGGCCTCGTGGCGGGCGACGTGGTCGAAAAGCACCGCGACGGGACCCGGGTCACGCTCTCGCTGGTCCGGCCCGACGAGACGGTGGCACTGCTCGGGACCGTAGAACCGGGCCTCGCCGAGCGGCTGACCGACCGCTTCGAGTGCCTCGTCGACAGCCTGTTGGACGAGCCGAGATAGGGCAGGGCCGGTCGCGGGACCGACCGCGGGCGCGTTCGTCAGGCGTACCAGAACCGAATAGTGGGGTGAGTCCCTAACCCGGGCCGATGAGTGACCGTGGCATCTCCAGACGCGACTTCGCCAAAAGCGCCGTCGCCATCGGCGGCGCGTCCGCACTCGCGGCCTGTCTCGACCGGTTCGGGTCGCCCGACGTTCCCGGGGGGACCGACCCTGCGACACTGCCGGCCAGACAGCACGCCTGGGACCAGGGGTTGCCGACGGACGACGCCGGGAACCACCGGCTGGGACGCCACCACGTCCTGCTCCTGCTGGACTACGAGCGCGACGGGACGCCCACCGACGGTGACCGCCAGCAGGTCACCGACGCGCTCCGCTCGCTGGAGCGGGCCTACGCCTGGCAGGCCGACGGGCTCCAGTTCACGCTCGGCTACAGCCCGGCGTACTTCGAGCGGTTCGGGAGCGAGCCAGCCGGCGTGGACCTGCCCCAGCCGTCGGCGCTGGCCCCCTTCGAGGACCCCGAGTTCGATAGCCCCGACGCCATCCTCCACCTCGCGAGCGACCACGAACAGGTCGTCCTCGCCGCCGAGGAGGCGCTGAAGGGCAGCCGCGACTCCGTCAACGACGTCGAGATGGCGGCGGCGTTCGACGGCGTCTTCGCCCAGCAGGACCGCCGCACCGGCTTCGTCGGCGCCGGCCTCCCCGCCGAGAACCAGGACGTCGACGGGATTCCCGACTCCGAGCCGGTGCCCGAGGACGCCCCGCTGTTCATGGGGTTCAAATCCGGCTTCGACGCGAACCAGGCCAGCGAGGACCGCGTCACCGTCGAGTCGGGCCCGTTCGCCGGCGGGACGACCCAGCACCTCTCGCGCATCCGCCTGCAGCTCCAGCAGTGGTACGAGCAGGACTCACAGGAGCAGCGCGTCTCGAAGATGTTCTGCCCGGCCCACGCCGAGGAAGACAGGGTCGAGGGCGTCGGCGAGAACCTCGGGACCGACAGCGGCGTCGGCGACTGCGGCGGCGACGTCGTCGAGCAGAGCCGCCGGGACGGGGTCGCCGGTCACGCACAGAAGGCCGCCCGCGCTCGCGACGACGGCGACACCCCGATCATCCTCCGGCGGGACTTCGATTCGACCGACGGCGGCGAGGCCGCGGTCCATTTCCTCTCCCTGCAACGCGCTATCGACGATTTCGTCGCGACGAAATCGATGATGAACGGGACCGACGTGGCCGACGAGTCAGCCGTCGGTCAGCGAGTCAACAACGGCATCCTCCAGTACATGCGCGTCGAGCGCCGCGGGAACTACCTCCTGCCGCCCCGCGACCTGCGGGCGCTCCCCCCGGCCGACCCGTCCTGAGTTCGGTCCGGTTACGGCCGCACGCGCTGTGCGGTGTCCGCCTCGACGACGATTCGCTCGCCGTTCTCGATGGCGACACGCGAGTCGCTGAACGCAAAGGAGACGTGACAGTCGCGGTCATCGGTCGCGGACGTGAAAAGCGAGTTCAGCGCGTCAGTGTCTACAGCGTCGTAGAGGGGCGGCAAAGCGGTGGGTTCGCAGTCCTCGAACGTGCTCACTGCCTCGACTACTGCGACAGTTATCGACGTGCCTGAATCTCTCGTCGTTTCCATCGTTTACTCTCGACCCCTCAGTGCCAATAAACAAACTGGTTTCGGTCGATATAGTCTGGTGTTGAACGGTTGACAGCGGCGTCCGGGTAGGTAGCCATCAGGAAGATGAGATTACTAACGGATTTATTATGGATATGGCGAACAGCCCACGTTCGCCAGCCGTACCAGAACCGTCTTTGAGTGAGCGCCGCTAACGCGGGTATGAACCGTCGTCGTTTCCTCGCTGCCACCGGCGTCGCCGGTGCGTCGGTCGTCGCCGGCTGTGGCTCCCTCCAGGAACAGTCGACCCGGTCCGCCCCGACGCGACTTACTACCCCACTCACTCGGAGGGCATGGAGATGCTGGGACAGAAGCAGGCCGGCGACTACATGATCGGACTGACCTACTCCTACCCCCATCGCTTCTGGACGGTGACCGGGACGACCGCCGAGCAGGTCACCGTTCAGGACGCCGACAGCGTCCACCTGATGGCGTCGGTGTGGGACCCCGAGACGATGACGGTCCTCCCCATCGAGTCGGGCGTCTCGATAACCGTCGCCGCGGACGGCGAGACGACTGCCGACAAGCAGCCCTGGCCGATGGTCTCCCAGAACATGGGGTTTCACTACGGCGACAACTACCAGCTAAACGGCGAGGGCGTCTACGAGATAACCGTCCGCGTCGACGGGATGACCGAACGGCGACTGGGCGGGTTCGCCGACCGGTTCGGGGACGCCGGCGAGATGACCACCAACTTCGAGTTCTCCCGCTCGGCGCGGGACAATATCCCATTCACCGAATACCCCGACCGGCAGGGCGGCCGCGCCGCGCTCGACCTGATGAACATGGAGCTGATGCCGACTTCCCGGGTCCCCGCTCCCGACGACCTGCCCGGCGAGCTACTGGGTACCGGGAAGGGCAGCGACGAGGTGTACGCGGCCACGTGGCTCTCGGAGGCGGAGTTCCTCGGGTCGGGTCAGTCCTACCTTGCCGTCTCGGTCCGCACGCCGTACAACCGCATCCCGCTGCCGATGATGACCCTCGACGGCACCGTTGATATCGGTGGCGAGACCGTTTACGACGACTCGCTCTCGGCCGCCGTCCACCCAGACATCGGCTACCACTACGGCGCCATGGTCGAGGCGACCGGCGACCCCACTGTCGCCGTCGAAACCATCGGCCCGTCGCAGGTCTCCCGCCACGAGGGGTACGAGACGGCGTTTCTGGGAACACCGACCGTCGACTTCTAGACCGAGAACGGACTCGGCCCCGCAGTCCAGGGCCACCCCGGGAGCCTGGTCTGGGCCCCGGCCGCCAGCGCCGCGTCGAGGTCGTCCGCGCCGGCGGCCCCGTCCTCGTCTCCATGCGTTCGCACGTCCGCGACGTGAAAGGTCGCCTCGGCGAGCAACCTGAGCGGCTGGTCGCCGGCGAGCATCGCGGCCAGTTCACGGCCCAGTAGCTCGTCTACGACGAAGCCCGGATAGTCGTTCTCGACGTCGAGGTCACGGAGGAGGCCGACCAGCGCAGCGACGTTCACGGCGCTGTCGCCGTCAGCGAAGAC
>PXQZ01000043.1:6565-8958 GCA_003021755.1 Halobacteriales archaeon QH_8_67_36
TGTGGTGCCGGTTCGGTGTAGTGGCGACGTTCCCGACCGTCCGGGCACGCGACGACGCCGGCGAAGGTGACACGCGAGAAGTGCGAAGTCTTTAATAATTCGACTGCGGAAACCACTGGCACGTTCGGTTTTCCGGGCTTCGTCGGCGACAGGTCCGACGGTCTCTGCATCGGTTCGGTCCGGGCCGACCCGCAACGGCGGCGGCCGACACGGCCGTTGCCGGTGCTACACTATGAGCACGGTAGACAAGCAACTCGAAGACGTCCGTGAAACGATAGACGAAGAGGTTCCCAGGGGAATAACTGTCTCCGACGTGACCTACGAGGGACCGGAACTGGTCATCTACACCCGCGACCCCAAGGAGTTCGCCACCGACGGCGACCTCGTCCGGCGACTGGCCTCCAAACTGCGAAAGCGCATCACCGTCCGGCCGGACCCCGACGTACTCACGCACCCGGAGAGCGCCGAGGAGCAGATACGCGACCTCGTCCCCGACGCGGCCGCGGTGAGCGACATCCAGTTCCTCGCCGACACGGGCGAAGTCGTCGTCCGTGCCAAGGAGCCGGGCCGGGTCATCGGCCGTCGCGGCGAGACGCTGCGGGAGATAACGAAAGCGACGGGCTGGACGCCCGAAGTGGAGCGGGCACCGGCCATCGACTCGCCGACAGTCGAAAACGTCCGGACCTTCCTGACACAGGAACGGGACGACCGCCGGGACATCCTGGAACGGGTCGGCCGCCAGATTCACCGCGACCCGATGTCCAGCGAGGAGTGGGTCCGCGTCACCACGCTGGGCGGGTGCAAGGAGGTCGGCCGCGCGGCCTACATCATCTCGACGGCCGACTCCCGGATCCTCGTGGACTGCGGCGACAAACCCGGCGAGCGGACCGAACAGCCCCATCTGGACGTCCCCGAGGCCATCGGGTCGGGCGCGACCGCGCTCGACGCCGTAGTGTTGACCCACGCGCACCTCGACCACGCCGCGCTGGTCCCGCTGCTGTACGAGAACGGCTACGACGGCCCCATCTACTGCACCGAACCCACGCGGGACCTGCTGGGACTGCTGACGCTGGACTACATCGACTCGGCGACGGGCCGAAGCCGGCCTTACGGCGCCGAGATGGTCCGCGAGGCGGTCAAACACTGCATCCCACTCGGGTTCGGCGACGTGACCGACATCGCGCCGGACGTGAAACTGACGCTACATAACGCCGGCCACGTGCTGGGCAGTTCGGTCGTCCACTTCCACGTCGGCGACGGGCTGTACAACGTCGCTTTCTCCGGGGACATCCACTACGACAACAGCCGGCTACTCGACGGCGCGGTCAACGAGTTCCCCCGCGTGGAGACGCTCGTCCTCGAATCGACCTACGGCGGCCGCAACGACTACCAGACCGACCAGGACGACTCCGAGCGAAAGCTCAGTGAACGGCTGCAGGACGCGGCCGAGGACGACGGCACCGTGCTGATTCCGACCGACGCCGTCGGCCGGCCACAGGAACTGCTGGTCGTCATCGAGGAGCTGATGGACTCGGACGAGGTGCCCGAGATGCCCGTCTACCTCGACGAGATGATATGGGAGGCCACGGCAGTCCACACCAGCTATCCCGAGTTCCTCCGGGACGACATCGAAACACGCCTCCAGGCCGACGACGAGAATCCCTTCCTGGCCGACCAGTTCACGCCGGTCGGCGACGACGACGAACGGCGCGACCTGGCCGCCCGCGACGAAGCCAGCGTCGTCCTCTCGACGCCCGGCATGTGTACACCCGGCCCGGTCCGGACGTGGCTCGCCACGCTGGCCGACGATCCCGACAACACGCTCGTCTTCGTCGACAAGCAGGCCCGCGACACGCTGGGCAAGCGCATCCAGGACGGTGCCGACTCCGTGTCCCTCGACGGCGAGAGCGTCCCCCTGGAGCTTCGCGTCGAGACCATCGACGGCTTCTCCGGCCACGCCGACCGGCAGGGCCTGGAGAACTTCGTGAAGACGATGCACCCCCGCCCGGAGAAGGTACTCTGTGTCGACGGCGACCGCTCGGCCACGCAGGACCTCTCCTCGTCGCTGTACCACGACTACAACCTCCGGACGTTCACGCCCGAGAACCTGGAGACGTTCCGTTTCATGTAGTACCTTTTTACTGCGGGTGGCTTTCTCGCTCACTTTGCTCGTGGTTCGAGAGAGCCCCACTCTCTCGTCATCACGAAAGGCGCTTCGCGCCTTTCGAACGACTGCGGGGAGCCCCCTCGTTGCAAAAAATCGGCGAAAAACGCGAGAATCTCCGTCTTTGACCTCGATTCCCGTGAAACCGCTCGCTACGGGTGAGCGGTATGCTCCGCATGACAGCCTGCCTTTTCGTTTGCCAGCGACAGGACGCCGGCGAGGCCGCCGC
>PXQZ01000044.1:0-628 GCA_003021755.1 Halobacteriales archaeon QH_8_67_36
ATGGGTGGACTGAAAGGGGCGTTGTCGGCGCGAAGCGCCGACTGCTCGGGAGACCGTAGGTTTCCCGGCGGCCTGCTACACGACGGCGGACGACATAAGGACCGCAGGAACGAACGAAGTGAGTGACGAGGCTCGCAGCGAGTCCAGCCTGCCGGGGCTTTCTGGCTGTCAGGAGCCGTCCCGACGCCACCAACAACTCTCACCGCTCTAGTCCCGGACCCCACAATCCTTTTTTACGCCCACGCCAACTGCTCGCACATGGCACTCGAATCCCACGCTGCCAGTGTCGCCGTCCGGCCGTCACGCCGTCCGGGGTTCGGCTTCTTCTTCGCGGCCTGACGGGTGGCGGACTCGGGGCCGCGGTGGCCCGGACGAAATCGTCCGGCGCGGGGGACTCCAGTGACCGACTTCCCAACAAGTGATACGAACTGTTGCAGACTATTTCCGGATTGTGCCAACCGAGGTCGGCGCATGCCGGTGAATCGTTACAACAGTTCGTATGAGAACCGTTAACTGAGCGACCCGCAGTACTTCCGATAACAACTACATGCAACGACCACAGACACAGGTGGCCGTGCTGAAGGCCGCCGACGCGGACGACCCCAAACGTATCGACGAGGTGGCCGAG